>JANORL010000937.1:0-2097 GCA_031415295.1 Polyangiaceae bacterium
GGACACACATGGATGGCGACGTGCCTGGCGACGTCGTCAGTGGCAGCTCACGTGTTTTCGAACCGGGGCACGCCCCAGAAATCGTGAACATAAACGTGAACTTGCCAAACGGATCGTATGCGTTGGACATCCGGATCGAACACGCTGATCGCACCGACAGCATTACGAAGCGCTTGAAGCTCGGTGATGCCGACAGGATCTCGATTCCGCTCCGAGCCGATCGAACGCGTCCTTGAAGCATCACTTGCGGCTAGAAAACCACATCCAGGTCCCTCGAATTTACATTCAAAAAATCGATACAACCATTCGATATTGAATGGTTAATTGTCGGTTCACGACGTGACCTACGTCTTTGGTACGAATCGTGTGACGAATTCGCTTGATGCCGCGACAAGATTGCCCCTATTTCTTGGCCCGTAGTCTTTGGGTGTGTCACCTTATCCTACATGCTCTTATCTGTCGGCGGCACACACACCTTACCTCCTTTTGGGGAGGTGCGTGTCGCGACGGAAGCGGCGTGCGTAAGCAAGCTGTCAGCACTGATGGAGAACCGATGAAGATTACGCCCTGGTATTTGGCTGCACTCACTCCGTTTGCGGCAATTGGTTGCAGTGGTGCCTATCTTGGGCACGCGGCGGTTGTCGTTCTCACGATCGGCATCTTTTACGGTACGTTGTCGCTTGGACGTGCCCCAACACCGCCTCCGTCTACGCCTCCGAACGCGAGCGTTTAGGCACCGCCCGGATCGGATTTTCAAGCTGCCATGTCGTACGACACCGTCGGTACCCTGAAGGGCATCGATGAGTTTTCCTTGATGGATCTCGAGGCTGTGCGCCTCGTGCTTCGAGGTGACTCGGTCGTCGACTGGCATCGTTTGCACGTCGAGAACGAAGAACAAGCACGCAGACTGCTCATGGCGCAGGACTTCCTTCCGGACGAGCCGGCGGATCGTGCACGCCTCGAAGCGATCAAGAACGAAGCGATCGCCTACTTACGAAGGCATTTCGAGTTTCCGATTCCGAAACCGGTGGAGCGAGTTTCGGTCGAAGAACTGTTCATCATGGCGTCGGGCAAAGGGCACCGACAGCTGTGTGCGTGCACGATCTTGAAGGCGATGCACATCATCCATCACTTGGATGGTCGCGAATTGCTCTTCTCGATTCCGATGTCCGACCAAGATGTTTTTCACTTGGTCGAGGAAAAGGTTTACCGCGTTGTCGGGGGTATGCTGTCGGCGGCGTTTCCGATCACCGAGTTTGTCGGGGGACGCAAGAACAAGGATTCGCTCTACACGAAGTTGTTGTCGAAAACCGACACGGTGGCTTCGGCGATCTACGACAAACTGCGTTTTCGCATCGTGACGCGTGATGCCGACGATGTGCTCCCGATCCTGCATTACCTGTCCGAACGGCTCTTCCCGTTCAACTACGTGGTGCCTGGGCAGAGCATCAACACGGTGTTTCATTTCCGTAGCTACTGCGAGAGCCATCCGTATCTGCGATCGCTGGTGCGTGGACTTCAGCCTGGCGTGGATGACGGCATGACGCTCAGCAACAACACGTTCAGCGCGCAGAGTTATCGCGTGATCCACTTCGTCGTGGACATGCCCGTGCGTTTGCCGCCGGAGATCATGGAGCTGGCACCACCGGCAGCGTGGTCGCTGGGTCCGATCGTGTTCGTGTTGTGCGAGTTTCAGATCATCGATCGCGAAACGGAAGCGACGAACGAAGTTGGGGATGCGAGCCACGCGAAGTACAAAGAGCGGCAAAAGATTGCCGTGATGCGTCGACTGAAGCTGGGCAAAGGTGCACCGGCGCAACCGTTGCCCAAACGAACACGCTAAGAGCGGGTTGATCACCCAGCTATGAAAGCCGGGCACGTTCTCGCTTACGCTCGAACGGCCCTAGTCAGTGCATTCGTCGGGCTCGCTTCGCGACCCGACTCTTGCACTCTGCCCTGTTTACGATGGGGGGCTACGCCCCCCAAACCCCCAGAGATAAGAGAATTGAGCGGTTAGCGCATGGGGGGGTTTGGGGGGTTTGGGGGCGTAGCCCCCATCGTAAACTGGATAGAGGGAAACTGCCGAAAGCCGCGCAG
>JANORL010000938.1:0-13870 GCA_031415295.1 Polyangiaceae bacterium
CGATGTCTTGTACCGTCTTGTCCTGGAAAATACGGCTTTGCCGGGCTTCACCGAGCAACCAAAATGCAGGAACGATTCGCGCGCGATAATGGTGTTTGTCTTGATGATGTCCCGAAATTCCTTCGCGCTCGAACGAAATAATGATGCCATGCACCCATCGCTCCGGTTCGTCTTCGTTCTGAGCGAGCTTCAGATGCGCTTGTTGCCCTAGGATCCGTGCTTCAGCTGTCGCCGTACGGATCGGTTTGCCGACAAGCGTGACGTCAAACCTGTACGGCTCGTTCAGTCGCTCTTTACCGGTAAACTCGACGACGGTAAATGATTCGGTCGCCTCGTCGATCGAGAATTCGAACACGTCACCCATTGCGGTGTGCACGTTATCGTGCTTGCGGGACGGATTGAACGGTTTTCTCAAACCTCATCCGGCGGTGGTGCTGGCGGCGAGAGGGCATCGAGCAACGCCGCAATGTCGTGCACATCGACACCGGCGTGGCGAAGTCCATCGGCCATTCCCGTCGTTGTCCAAGGGAGGGGAACTCGACGTGGCGGAGGCTCGGGTTTGGGCTTTGCAACCGGCGGCGCGACAGGCGCGACAGGCGCGACAGGCGCAAAGGTACGTTCGGGGCTTGCTTTCAGAACGGAAATCAACGCGGGTGCAAGTTGCGGCAACGCTTCTTTTTCGTCGTAGCTCGGAGACAAACGTTGGTTTTGCCCAACCTTGGGCGCTGCCGTCAGGGTTTGGTCTCCTGGAACGACCGCCGGAGCTTGCGCGAGTCGTTCTGATGCCCAGGGCGTCGCGGAGACTGGCGGCTTTTCGTCGGGTTTGGGAGGCTCGATCGGAAAAGGCGTGACGAGCCGCGGAGCTTCTCTCGCCGGTGAAGTCGCAATGGTTTCGTCGCCGCGATTCGACACGGCAATCGTTCCTTCAGCGGAAGGAGCGGGCGCAGCCTTTGAGGACGAACCCGAAAAAGGGGTCGCGTCCATGCTTGGACCGGCTGCTTTTGGCCCGGGCGAACGCGCCGCAAACGGCATTGCCGCGCGTTCTGCGGCCCGTTTTCCCGTGTCCTCGGCCAGCATGCTCGTCTCTTCGCCAGGGTTCGTTGCGGCACTCTCTTGGCGCGCGATTGCTGGCGGCGGCTTCGGGTCGCTCTCGGCGCTCTTCGCCGCAAGCTCCTCGAGTTTCGACCAATCGATGGTTCGTCCGGGCATCGTCAGCGCTGCAAGTACCGTGAGCTCGTCGAGCGCCGGCGTGCCTTGCTGCAGCTCGAAAACGCCTCGCCACACGAGCGATGCGCGCAAAGCATCACCATCGATGGACAACGTGTCGCATACGAGCGGCACGGGCGTAGCTTCGGTTGCGCCACGACGAACCACACGCGCTTCGGATTTTGCCCCCGCAAGATGCGTCGCTACACGGGGCGCGGATTCATGCAATCCATCGAGAACGATCCATTCGTCGCCCGTCAAGAAATCGACTTGTTGATCGGGCGGAGCCGCTTGGAAAAACGCCCACGGCGTTTGCTCGGGCAGGTCCAGCACCGCGGCTCCGAACGATTGTCGCAAGGCATCCGGGAGTTGCCGCTTGCGCACGGGCCAGTGCCGGGAAATAGGTGCGAAACAGGCGGGTTTGTCCGCATTTCGAGGATCCATCAAGTTGGGTTTGTCGGTCCCGACGGGATTGGCTGCATATCCAGGACCGCCGAGAGCGCGTTCGTACACAATGGGCAACTTGGAGAATGGCTTGGGGTTGCCCGTCGTGTCGCGATCGCCGAACACGTGGATGGTTTTGTCGATGAGCGCCGAGCCATTTCGGAAGAGAGCCAGTCGTGCGGCGTTGGTGGGCCGGAGGCTCGAATAGGCATTTCCGATGAACGTCACGTCGCACTTGCCGAGGTAGGGCCATGTTTCGCAAGCGGTGGCGACGCTTCGTGTGGGCAAACCGCCGAAGGCTTCATCGTCGGACGCAATGGGTACGGGCGACGCGAGGGCGAGTGGGCCATCGGGTACCAGGGAAAACGTTGCTTTTACGATGATCGTGAGGGAAAACCGACCACGATGACGCCAAATCGTGCCGCAAGCGGTGATGTCATTGTACGTGGCGATGCGGATGGGCCAGGGTTTCACGCCGCTGACATTATCATACGCGCAAAGTGGTGGGCACCTTTCGCGGGCGGGCGGATCTCGGTCGTTATTGCGGCTGGTGAGGCATCGTGTCGAAAGCGCCGCCGAAATAACGCGATAGCCTGGGCGAAACGTGTGGGCTCGATGAATTCGTCATTGCGGCACTGACCGTGCGACCCGCAACGCCATTTGGATGGAATACTCCGTCGCCGCTGGCCATTGCACCGATTCGTTCCGCGCCCATTGCCGTGCCGGAGGACGATCCCCTGGGAGGAACGTTAGGGCTCAATCGGGATTTTGCAGCGAATTCGGCCTTGCGTGACGCGGCACCAATTCAACAGCAATCGGTTGAGCCTCTACAGGTGGGCCGCCATTGCCCGCCGTGCCATTGCCTGCCGTGCCATTGCCAGCAGTGGAAGAGGAATCGACTGAGCCAGTACGCGTTGCGCTTCCCTTGCCAGCCATGGAATTGGACGATGCGATGCCCGTGGGGCTTGGTGAGCAGTTCCTGGCGGCGATGGCGGCGATCGAGCGTAAACGCGAGTCTCGGCGGGCGCGGGGTATTGAGGGCTGACGTCACAACGCTCGCCTTTGACGATGATGTCGGGCTATTCGTCCTCGTCCGTAAGGTAGATCTCGTCAAGAGCGAGCGAACCACCCAGGTCGGGAAGATTGACTGCGCCCTCCTGCAATCGAATGATGCTCCACGGTCCCCCAAGGTCCCGATGGTAATGCTCAACGAGACGGGTTGGCTGATCGATGAGCAACAGATGGCGCAAGGTGGGGATTTGTTGGTAATGGTCGCGCTTGGCGCCGCGATCGTAGTCTCTTGTCGCGGGCGAGAGCACCTCGAACAGCAGCACGGGATTGAGCAGGCACATCCCATCCGTATGAATCTGCCAGCGTCCGCAAGCTGCTCCACCATCCGCATAGGTATAGAGACCACTTTGGGGGATGTAGATCCGTTGATCACTATTGAAGCCGCGGCATCGGCGTCCTCGCAACACTTGATGGAGGACACCGCTCGTATTATTCGCAATTTGGTTATGGCTGGGCTTGGCACCGGCCATTGCGAAGATCTCACCGTTCAGATACTCATGTTTGGTCGCGCTATCGTTCTCGAATGCCAGGTATTCGGCTTCGGTCCAGTGCAACTGCCGCGCGGCTCCGATCGTCATCATCGGATGATACCGGGCTTTGGCACCTTGTCAAACCTTGCCGCATGCCTTGATGGAAACGTCGCGCGAAAGAGCATGGCCGAGTGGGAGGCGCAGATTTTGAAAAGTACCCAGTACCTTCTTCTGGCAGCACCTTTTTCGGGGCTGGCAGACTTTGAAGAGTGCCTGTTCCGTCATCGCGCCGTAGATTTTGAAACGGATGGTGTAGTTCAATAGCGGGAACAATAGCAAAAGACACCGGGGTTTGCCAAACCTGTTTCGCCGCACGCCCTTTTGATCAACGGTCGAGGTATTGTTCAATTACGAGCGTAATGGCGGAAAGCCAATACCGAGCAGGATCGAAGCCGAATCCACCCATTGCTGGTTGCGCGTGGTCGACATGAGGTAAAAGTACGTGCGGAATGTCAGGCCAAATGAGGTCTTCGAGATAGAATTGGCCATCGTGTGCGCAACGCGGGCGAATTTCTCCCAATCGTTCGTGAAAAGAATCGAGCCACGCAGTTGGACGAGTTGACCAAGATGCTGTTTGAAGGAGCGTAAAAGGGCGCGGCAAAGCATCGAGGCGATTGACGACTGCAGTCAACGCTTCGGTCGTTATTTCACGACCGCCTTTGCCGACATTGAGAATCTTCAGGCCCGTACGTTGCAATCGTTCGGCCCATACGCGGTGAATTCCGACGAGCGAAGATTGGTGCCGACGCAAGAGCAAGCTTTCCATCACCGCGGAAGCTCCTCGCGGCGTTTGAGCCATGATGACCGCACGTACGCGTGGGGCAAATTCGGGATCAGTGGCGACTTGTAACGATTCGAGTCCTCCTTTGCTATGACCGAGAAAAACCAATCGTTGCTTTTCGGGAACTCGCCGACGAATTTGCATGGAAATGTCGAACGCATTCTCTTCGACGGTCGCGCCAGCTCGATTGTTGGCAATCCACGCATCCAGTCCGAGAGCGCGCAGAGCGTGGCACGTCGATATCAAATTTCCGGGCATCCAATTGCCAAGGAAACCTCGCACGATAACAAAGGTCGTATTGTGCAAGGCGGCGGTCATGGACACGTGGCGCTTTTGAGGCCATAACGCTTTCAGACCTTGAAACTCGTGCCAAATGGAAATGAATCGGTCCGTGGGCGTCAGATCGGGAAGCGTAAATTCTGGTGTTGATGGATATCGTTCGCGATATCGTTCGAAACCTTCCGGAATCCAGGAAGATTGGCTTGCTTCCGGCGGCATGCTGGTTTCTTTCGTGGGACCATTCAGAAGTAACGTTTGTCGAATACGCTGAGGTCGTCGGGGAAAGGAATGGGCCACTTCAGGATCAAGAGCCACCGATACCAAAGGGGTTGGGTTTCTTGCAGATTCGTGGCCATGGGCAATTCTTGCCATGGCAAATACGGGCGACGATGGTGGGTGAGATTGTAATTGAAGTTGAGAAACAACCAACGTACAGGTATTGGAGCTCGTAAGTTGTACGCTCCTTCGACGACATGTAATGGCGTACGCAGGTGGTAGACCCATTGCAATGAAGACCAAGACACGGCGAACGAGCCGTAACAGAGCAGCAGTGTTTGCCAGTGGAAGGGGCCCATGTAAAACATGGTGCCCCAAAAGACAATCAATGCCAAGGCTTCCAATCGCATGCGGGTCCAATCCGCGGCCTTGAATTGTGCGAACGCAGCGGAATACGTATTAAAGCGTCGGAAGTTCGACAGGAACGTGATCGCTCGGTAAGGCACGAAGAACGATATCAGCGGAAAGATAATGCCGCTCAGCCACAATCCACCCAATACCGCGAAATAATAGATTGATATTTTGCCCATCGCCGATTCGCCTTCATGAATGAATTCACCTTGTTCGGCGGGGGTGCGATTGCGGACGTGATGGCCCCAGTGATTGACACGATGAAACGTGGCTGCAGTCCCGAAAAGCAAGGAAGCGAAGAATCCAATGAGGTAATTCACTCGAGGATGCGGATGTGCGTTGTCGTGAAAGAATTCATGCATCAGGGAAAACACACCCTGCATGAGCGCGCAGAAGAGCAACACGAGTGCCAGCTTCAGTGGCCAGAACGAAGAAATTTCGACGAGGCTCAATACGAGCAGCCAGCCAAGGGTTTGGCCGACGAGCAGGATGATATTCTGCGTGCCGTATCGCCCCTTTGTTCGAGGGGACAATGATTCCGCGGGGAAGGTGAGGTTTTCGTTGGCGCCGATGGGTTGACGCCGAGTCTTGGCGTCACGCTTCTCACTCATCGGTCGATGATAGCGCAAATGGTGAGGCGCGGGAACTAGATCCAAGCAAGTGTCGTCACGTCCCAACGTTTCCAGGCGCCATCGATTTGTTTGTAGAGATCTTTTGTGCCCGCCGTGGTCTTGAAGACCGTCGTTTGAATCAACTTGACGAAATCAGCCGTCTTGCCGGTGTAGTTTTTCGTGACTTCCTTGGAATCTACGGAATGCATCGTGACGACCATTTCTTTGGCGTCGACTTCGGCAATGCAAAAGCCGTGGCTATTGCTGCTCGCATGAGCCAAGTGCGGATTGACCTTCGATACCGTGTCGAGCAACAGACCATCGATATTTGCAGCAAGCAGGGGAGCTGCTGGAACGCTGCTGAGCACCGGATCGTTTTTGATTTGCGATAGGAGCAGCGACCGAAAGGGAGATGACGAGACGCCTGCACACGTAAATTCGACGATGTTTTTCGTTGTGTCGCTGCCCGAATGAGGAACGCCCGCCAAAAACGTATGCAAGTCTCCGGAAATAGCCACGACATTACCGGTAGGTGCGATCTTGCCAAGGATTTCGTCGCGTTTGTCGCGAAACCCATCCCACCCATCGAGATTCATATAGAATCTGCGCAAGAATAGCGCCGGAACACCGCCCACCATGCGCAGATCGATTTGAATGGGGCAAAGTACGAACGAGCTACCCCATATTTTCCAAGTGCTTTTCGATGCCGCGATCGTGTCGAGGAACCACTTTTCTTGGGTCGCTCCCATGACATTTTGGTCGGCTTTTTTCGTCGCGCCGTAAATGTCGAATGGATCCTTGTGAACGAAGTATCGCGACCCGATCGACGAATAAAAGCCCACCTTGTTCAGGTCGAAATACGAAATGCCTCGAGGCGTTCCCATCGGAGCCATGAGTTCTGGCACGGGCATGGGAGGCATGGCCGTCGCGTTGTATTGCGCTACCACGAGATTGATGTAATTGACACTGACGTTGCCCGTAACGCTCGCTTCGGGATATCCGGACGCCATGGCGACGCCGATCAACAGGTCTTTGTAGGGCTTGAGCATTGGGTCGTCGATATTGACATAGGCCGTGGCAATACCATCGGGAGGCAAACCACCGGGCAAACCCATGAGGTTTGCTTGGTCCATAATGACTTTACCGGGGTATGCATCTTCGGCAATGAGATGATCCGGTCGGTACAAACGCAAGTCGGTCAAAACGAGCTGGACGTTCTTGCCAAATGTGAGGTCCCGGTAGACGCGAATGTCGTCAGGAAATACTTTGGTCTGGTCATACCGGAAGGGATCTTCTTTGGGATCCGCGACCGGGAAATCGACAGGCATGTATTCGAACCACGCCTGATTTGCTGCTTGGCGACGCGCGACATCGGCTTCATTCGTTTTGCCATCCGAGTATGTGCCATTTGCGCCCCAACAGTCGTCGGAAAATTCATGATCGTCCCACGTCGCGACCATGGCAGAATTTTCATGCAATGCCTGAAGCGCAGGATCGGATCGATATGCACGGTGGAGATCTCGATAGTTGCTCAGGGTACGTGCAGCTTGAAATATTTCGCCTTTGGAGGTGGTGAGCTCGAGTGATCCTGCCGTATCGCGGAAGCTGATCTTTCTTGTCGGATCCGGGGTTTGAAATGATGGATCCCCAGTCGTTTCGTAAACGTAGTCGCCCAAATGAACGAAGAAATCGAGTTCTTCTTTCGCGAGCGCCCACAATACATTGTAATAACGCCCGATAAAATCCTGACAAGAAACGAAGGCAAACCGCACCTTGACGTCCGCATTCGCATCCGGTGCCGTTTTTACACGACCCACACGCGAGACGAACGCTCGTCCCTCTTTTTCGTAAATGAATCGATAATAATACGTTTTTCCTGCTTCACCCACGAAGCGCAATTTGACGCAATTGTCGTATTTCGATTCGGCGCGCATCCGATGACGTTCTTCGCCACCAATTTTCAATCGCTGAACGAAAGCCTTGTCCAGCGCAACTTCGACATCGATATCAAGGTCCCAACCAGCTCGTTCCTTGTCTTCGAGCCGCGTCCAAATAACGGCACTCTTTGGACGTGGATCGCCGGAGGCAACTGATTGCGGGAAGTATGCACTGCCATCCTCGAGTTTCAGAGGACCGGCTGGGGTGGGCGTGTTCTCTTTGGTGCATCCATCGAGAACAGCGGCGCCAAGGGTTACGACGGTTGTGCGAAGAAAGTCTCTGCGGCTAGCCATGATGCGAATGTGCCAGACCGCCAGCAAAGAGTCACGTGTCAGCCGCGATCTCGCGAGGCTCGGTCACCCGAAGGTAAGCTCACCGTGAATGTCGATCCTTTGCCGAGTTCACTTGCGACGTCGATGGTGCCATTCATCAACTCGACAATGTGTTTGACGATCGACAAGCCTAGGCCCGTGCCTCCGACTTCTCGCGATCGACCTGCGTCGACACGATAAAAACGTTCGAAAATGCGCCCGAGATGTGTCGGTGAAATGCCGGGACCGTTGTCCGAAACGCTGAGTTGAACGCCTCCACCGGGACGCGGTCGCGACGTTATGACGACAACCGCTCCGTCGCCCGCGTATTTGAGCGCGTTATCGAGCAGGTTCATGAGCACCTGTTCGAGTGCACGTCGATCGACGCGACACAAAAGCGCTTCGTCGTGACGTTCGACGCGTAAGTCGACACGCCGCTTGCGCGCTGGTTCTTCGAGCAATCGGGCGACGTGGGCCACGATGGGCACGACGTCTTGCTCCACCAGCGTGAGACGAAAATTTTTGCTTTCGATCTTCGACAGATCGAGCAAGTCATCGACGAGTTGGCAGAGACGTTTGGCGTGACGATCGATCACGTCGACGAACTCAGCGGCCTCATCCGGATCGTTGAGCGCTCCGGCAAGTAATGTTTCCGCGGACGTTCCGATGGCCGTGATCGGCGTGCGAAGTTCATGCGAAACGTTTGCCACGAAGTCCGTGCGAATCGTTTCGAGACGTCGAAGATCGGTCACATCGTGAAAAACGGCGAGCAGTCCACGTTCGGTAGTTTGGTTTGGCAAACCTCGCTCGGGACGTTCGCGCCGATTCGGAAGTTTGGAAACACGAACCAGAAGTTTACGCGGCAAAATCCCAGAAAGCTCGATTTCTCGCACGACTGCGTCGCTGCTTTTCCCCGCCGCAGCGAGAGCTTCGTGCAACGCAGGATTACGAATGACTTCGATGACGCTTTTGCCAATCGTCCCTTCACCCACGAGCGTCATCGCCCGTAACGCGCGGTTTGCCAGGACAATCTGCGCGTCACCGTCGGTGACGAGAACGCCTTCATTCATTCCATCGAGGATGTTGGCGAGCAGATCGCGCTCATGTCGTAGTTCTTCGATCGCCGACAAAAGTTCCTTCGCCAAACGATTGAGCGCTCGACCAAGTTCGGTGGTTTCTCGCGTGCCTTGCGCCGGAGCATGAACCTCGAGATCGCCTCCAGCCATTGCGAGAGCAGCTTGGGTCAAGTTACGGACAGGACGCGTGAGCAAGTGAGCGCCGAATACGCTCATGAGGATCGCTGCGGCGATTGCTGCGCCAACAGCGGCGATCAAGTACAGGCGCGCGCGTGTCACGGCCTTATCGATGTTCGTCAGGGGTACGGCAAGACGAACGATTGCTACATTTCCTTGACGTACGTCGAAGCGATGCGCTGCGTAGATCATGCGATGGCCGAGCGTTTCGCTGTACCTCGCGGAATGCCCCGAACCCGTCGTCATCGCCGCGGCAACCTCGGCGCGTGTAGCGTGATTCGGCGCCTTGGCGATGTCCCCCGATGCGATCTGCGAATCACCCAGTACCGCGCCGTTGGGGGCGATAAGCGTCACGCGCGCGCTGGCAAGCTCGCCCAGATCGTCACTGATCGCATCGAGATCTTGGGACGAACACGGCGAAACGGAACAACGTCGAAACACTGCGTCTTCGCAGAGGCGAATCTCCGCGGCCAGATGATCCGTCTCTCGCTCGACCATCAACGATTCGAGCGCTTGTGTGCCGATACGTTCGATCGCGAATCCCGCAACGAGCATCAGCACCACGGAGGCGAGGACGAGTTGCGCGCGGATCCCGAGGTGCCCGATCATGGTTCGGACGACGGAGCGTCCGCTGCTTCAGCACGGAAACGATATCCAACGCCACGCACAGTTTCGATGTAGTCACCCGCGAGGCCGAGTTTTTCCCGTACACGTTTGACGTGCGTGTCGACGTTACGCGCCGTCACGTCGACGTGCGATCCCCACACTTCGTCGAGCAACACATCACGCGAAAGCACGCGCCCGCGACGATCGAAAAGTACAATGAGCAGCTTGAACTCGAGCGCCGTGAACGAGATCTCTTCTTCGTCGACCCATGCTCGATGCGCAGCTCGATCGATTCGCAACACACCAAAATCGATACGACCTTCGGGCTGCGTTGGTCCCTCCGTTCGACGAAGGATCGCACGTGCTCGCAAGATGAGTTCGCGAACGCTGAAAGGTTTGACCACGTAGTCGTCGACGCCGAGTTCAAACCCGACGATGCGATCGATTTCTTCACCTTTGGCCGTCACCATCATGACGGGAATGTTTGCCGTTTGCGGGTTTTGCTTGAGGCGCTTGCACACCTCGGTGCCCGACATGTCCGGCAACATGAGATCCAAAAGGATGAGGTCGAACGGTTCTTCCTTGACCGCACGAAGCGCAGTTTCACCGTTCGCCGCCGAAACGACGTCGAAGCCTGCTTGTTTGAAGTTGTAGGAAATGACGCGCTGTAAGTCGCGTTCGTCTTCCACGACGAGAAGTTTCGTGGGCATACGTTCGACCCTGTCTAGCAGCCGAGTGTGTCAACTGCGTGGCAATGAAGCGAACGCGTAAAATCGTTCGCGTAATTCCGATGCTCTGTACTGTTGTTGCTTCGCGGATACAGCATCGAACTTTTGGGCACGATGCTGCACGCGTCTCTTGCACGAAGCGCCGCTTTCTTCTAGTAGGGGGCCCAATATGGCTGTCGAACGTACTCTTTCCATCCTCAAGCCCGATGCGGTCGAGAAAAACCACACGGGTGCAATTATTGGTCGTCTCGAATCCGAAGGATTCGTCGTGCGAGCGATGAAACGTATTCACCTTTCCCGCAACGAAGCCGAAGGGTTTTACGCGGAACACCGTGGGCGTGGCTTCTTCGACGAACTGTGCGCGTTCATGTCTCGTAGTCCGATTGTCATCATGGCCCTCGAACGCGAAGATGCCGTCGCGAAGTACCGTGAAGTGATTGGTGCGACAAACCCGGCCAACGCGGCCGAAGGGACGATTCGCAAGCTCTACGCAGCGAGCGTTGGCGAAAACGCGGTCCATGGTTCGGACAAACTCGAGTCCGCTGTGCGTGAAATCGGGTACTTCTTCGCTGGATACGAAGTCGCACCACGCGCGTGACGGCAAGGGGGGAATGCGACATCGCTCTTTCTCGTGGCGCTTTGCGCGAGGGAGTTGCGGCCCTGGAAGGGTTCGGGGATCTGCTCGGCTTACGCCGTGTGGGTCCTCGAGCGCTCGATCGGGCGAAGGCAGATACGTGTGAGGCGTGCGGAGCGCTCGTTACGGCACTCGGGCCTTTCGAACACACGCTCGTGGTAGCGCTCGGAAAAACCTCAGCGGCGGCGTTGGTCATGGGCGCGCTTGGCGATCGCATCCGTTCCCACGTGTCACCCATCGCGGAAGCGCTTGCAGATCCAGCACCGATCTCAGCGCGTCGTCGCTTGGCGCTCGAAGCGATTTTTCGCAAGCATCGTTCGGATTTCAAAGACTGCGTGGCGCTCTGCGATCTGGTCGTCGCGGCCGTGACGGCCATGCCCATGGACCTCGATGTCGTCGAGCTGCTCGACCACCTGCCGGGTGATCGTTTCGGAGACGCACCGGTCGTTCGCGTGGGAATCGACATCGTCCGTCCCATCTCCATGCGAGCCGATCGGCATGTGCTCATGGGGCTGATTGAGGTCGCAGTGACGTTCGTGAATCGTGACGCTCCGACAAGCGTTCGATTGGTCGCCGGGACAAACGATGACGGGATGAACATCATTCGTCTCAGCCCAGCGCCTCGAGGCTGGGTGTTTCCGAAACGTACGTTTTCCATGCAGTTACGCGGCGAGTTCGATCTCGCAGTCGATGTCGCACGGGTGGTGGCTTCTCGTTCGGCGCTCGTGGTCAACTTCGATCCCGCGACAAACTCGGCGTCGATCGTGGCGAGTTCCCGCGACGCTTCGTGCTAAAGCGCGCCTTATGACCGATCTGCATTCGTCGCTCGAGCCGCTCGTCACGGCCGCTTTCAACGACCGTTCGCTGTTGCGCGATGCGGCCCACGAGCAAGCTGTTCTTCAGACGATCGATGCTCTCGATCGTGGACACATTCGCGTTGCGGAAAAAGTTCGTGATGGCGAATGGACGACACACGCGTGGATCAAACAAGCGATTCTGTTGTACTTCGCCATTCGATCGCTCGAAGTCACCGAAGCGGGACCGCTGCAGTTCCGAGACAAACTACCGACGAAACATGGTCTCGAAGCGGCAGGTGTTCGCGTCGTGCCGCCGGGAACTGCGCGATATGGATCGTTCCTCGCACCCGGTGTGGTGCTCATGCCAGGGTACGTGAACATTGGGGCTTACGTCGGTGCAGGCACGATGGTGGATACATGGGCGACGGTCGGTTCATGCGCGCAGATTGGTAAAGATTGTCATCTTGCCGGTGGCGTGGGCATCGGTGGGGTTCTCGAGCCGCCGAGTGCGCAGCCGGTAATCATCGAAGATGGGGTCTTCGTTGGTTCGCGGGCGATCATCGTCGAAGGCGTGATCGTCGAGCGTGAAGCGGTCATCGGCGCAGGAGTGGTCCTCACGGCATCGACAGCGATTCTCGATGTGACGGGCAATGAAGTGGTCGAGCATCGAGGGCGCGTGCCGACGCGAAGCGTGGTGATTCCAGGTACGCGCTCGAAACGTTTTCCCGCGGGTGAGTTTGGCGTTCCTTGTGCGTTGATCATTGGAACTCGAACGGCTTCCACCGATCGCAAAGTTTCGTTGAACGCTGCTCTTCGTGATTTCGGAGTGCCAGTGTGATGGCCTCAGTATTGGACGATGCGGTAACCGTTCGTCTCGTTGAAACGTTGTTGTGGTTGTGTCGGATTTCGTCGTTTACGGGTGACGAATCCGCGTTGGCAACTGCGCTCATGGAGAGGCTCTCCCGCGTGTCGCTTGCGGCGCCACCACGTCGTCATGGCGACTCGATCGTCGTTGCCGTGACGCGTGGCACTGGAGGTCCGCGTATCGCGCTTGTGGGGCACCTCGACGTCGTGCGCACGGCGCATGACGGTCCGCCAAGAGTTGACGGCGACAAACTTTACGGCCCCGGAGCATCCGACATGAAGTCGGGTCTCGCGTTGATGTTGGACTTGCTCGAACACGGCATGGACGAGCTGCAACGTGCCGATGTGACGATGATCTTCTACGCACGCGAAGAAGGTCCCTACACCGAGAACGAACTCGGGCGCGTCTTCACTGATGATCCCGATGCCACGGCGATCGACTTGGCGATTTGCATGGAGCCAAGCGACAACAAGTTGAGCCTTGGGGCATGTGGATCGATCCACGCGCGGGTCGTGTTCGAAGGGCGCACGGCGCATAGTGCGCGACCTTGGCAGGGGGAAAACGCGATCCACAAGGCGGCTTCGTTGCTCATGGACTTGGGAAAACTCCAACCCCGGGTTTGGACTTCCGAAGGTTTGTCCTACACGACCGTGACGTCGGCGACGATGGCCGAAGGTGGACGTGGTCGAAACGTCGTTCCGGATGTTTTCACATTGAACCTCAACCATCGGTTTGCTCCGGATACATCGTTGTCCGAGGCACAAGCCAACATCGAGCGACTCGTGGACGGTCGAGCAAGAATCGAGTGGACCGATCTTTCGCCTTCAGCTCCTCCGCATGGTTCGCATCCACTTGTGATCGCGTTACGTGAAGCTGGAGTCGCGGGCGTGGAAGCGAAGCAGGCTTGGACCGATGTCGCGCGATTTGCAGCGTTTGGCGTGCCGGCGGTGAATTGGGGACCAGGGGAAAACGCCCAGGCGCATCAACGGAACGAATGGACGTCCATCACGAAATTGCGTGATGGACGGGAGATTATGACGAGGTTTTTCCGGGCGTTTCGCCTCACCCCCTAACCCCCTATTATGAAAGCCGGGCACGTTCTCGCTTACGCTCGAACGGCCCTAGTCAGTGCATTCGTCGGGCTCGCTTCGCGACCCGACTCTTGCACTCTAGCCAGTTTACGATGGGG
>JANORL010000939.1:0-3007 GCA_031415295.1 Polyangiaceae bacterium
CCGTCGAATTGGGTGGTGCCCAGTAACACCGACGGAAGTTGTTTTCCGAAGACGAACGCACCAGAACTGTCGAATCGACCAATAAAATCGCCAGCAATCGTATCGCCAGCCAATTCATCGGCGCTCAGATCCACAGACCCGGACGCGCTGCCTCCGATCACGATATCTCCTGTGGCGTTCGTGTCCAGTGGACTCATGATGAGGTAGCCGGTCCCGCGAACATGATTTCCAAAGTTCAGATTCCCCTTTGAATCCAACGAGAATAGAAGCGCGTTTGCAGAACCGTCGGGCGTGAACGTTTGTCCGGAAATCGTCATCGGTTGCTGGAAATTGCCAATGGCCATCGTATTGCCCGATGTGTCTGACGCAATGGATAGGGCGAAGGTGCCATCCATGAGCGTTGCAAAGATGGGTTCGCCCGCGGAATTCATTTTGAGCACGCAGCTCGCACCAGATTCGGTTTGCGACTTCAGCACTCCAATCGGTGCTCCAAGATCGAGATCGCCGTAAAAACCGAGGCCCAAAGCGACGTTGCCCAGTCCATCGACGGATATGCTGTCCGTCCCGCCATATCCCATCAAAACCGGGAAACGTTTGCCCCATACCGTATTGCCCGTGCACGCGCCGGCTTTGCCATCGCAATTCATGTCTCCAGACGCCCCGCATACCTCGGGAACCGGAAGGACCTCGCCCATGCACGGCCCAAACCCACTGCCATCTTCTGCGCACGTGCGAAGGCCAGCGCGACAATGCCCGACCCCCTCGGTTTCAGCAGGACCGCCATAACACAGCTCGCGCGCATGTGGCGTGCACACACTCGCTCGCTCGACCTGCGCACCACAGCCCGACACACCGAAAACCAGAATGGATAGTGGGACGAAAAGAGACGCGAGAGAGCATTGGAAGCGGTGGACCATCCACCCAGCATACCAAGGTGTCTTCAAAAAAGAAAGCACCTTGTAAGGAAATGCTGGCATGTCGCATCCAGATGCAGGTAGGATGGGTGCATGCGAGCTTCGAGCAGATGTTACGGGTGGTTGATCGTCGCCATGGCTGCTTTGCATGGCTGTGGCGACGGTGGCCGTACGCCAGAGGACGGGGCTGTTGCGAGCAGTGCACAACCATTGCTCAGAAGCATCGAGCAGGCGAAGCTGATTCCCAGCAAGCCGAATCCGGATGGCTCGTTCGGTGCGTCGACGGCCATTGATGGGAATACCGCAGCGATTGGAATGCGCTGGGCCGCGTCGCCAGGAAGTAGTGAATCCAAAGGGGCGGTGTACATATTCCAACGCAATGGTGACGTGTGGACAGAAACGGCAGAATTAAAAGCGCCCGGAACGACCTCTGACAATTTTGGTGAATCGATTGCACTGGCGGGGGATCTGCTGGTCGTGGGAGCTCCCTATTATTACCCCCCGCCCGGTGCGGTATTTACGTATGTACGCAGTGGCGGGATGTGGGTGCTCGAAACGAAGATCGTGCCCGAAGATGGGCTCGGAAGCAAGGAGTTTGGCACGTCCGTGTCACTTTCCGGAAATACGATTCTGGTGCGGGACCCGCAAAGTGGCGAATTGGGCGCAGCGTATATTTTTGTCCGTAATGCTGGCACGTGGAGCCAAGAGGCGCGGATCGCTGGACAGGACGCACCCGTGGGAGAAGTCGCCGTTTCGAACGATACCGCGATCATCTCGAATGGATCTCGTACGCAGGTTTTTGTACGCAATGGCGGCATGTGGAATCAACAGGCCCAATTCGATCCGCAATGGGGTGTCCGGTCGATGGCTTTCGATGGTGACACGTTGTTCTTCGGAGGTTACGGTGGGGGCCGAGTCTTTTTGCGTGCGGGCAAGGATTGGACCAAAACGGCTGACGTTTGGCCCGCGCAACAGCTACCTTACGAGGATTTTGGTCGGGCCGTGGCGCTCCAAGGGGATACCGCGCTCATTGGCGCTGCCGAACTATTCTCCAATAACCACGGGCAGGGCTATGCGTATCTATTCCGGTCTGCGGGTGGCGTTTGGGCAGAGGAAGCCCGAGTGACGACAAACGAGCTGGTTCTCCGCGGCGCTTTCGGTGCGTCGGTTGCGTTGTCGGGCGATACGCTGCTCGTTGGTGCGCCGTACGAAAGTACCCTGGGTTTGCATTCGAGTGACGGAACGGCGTATGCCTTGGTGCTTGCGCCGGGTCTCGAGAATGGCACGGCGTGTACCAAAGCAGCGGACTGCGCGAGCGGATTCTGTACGGATGGCATTTGTTGCGACACGCTTTGCGCGGACACCTGTGTTGCCTGCAGCGGCATCAAAAAAGGCCAGGGCGTCGATGGCATTTGCGGGCCTATTGCGGCCGGAACCGATCCGGATGCAGAATGTATCGACCAGCCTGCGGCATCGTGCGGAACGACAGGAAGTTGCAATGGCGCGGCGGCGTGTGAAAAACATCCATTGGGAACCGATTGCGACGACGGCAATGCGTGCACCGAAGGCGATCAATGTGTCGAAGGCGCTTGTGTTGGCGAGCCGGTCGTGTGTGCCGAGCCAGATGCGTGTCACCTGCCAGCACAATGCAATGCGTCTACAGGCGTATGCGAATTTGCATTGCTGAACCCGATGGATCCCGCTTGTTCGCCACAATCTACGGCGTCTTGCGGTTGTACGGTCGTGGGGGAAAGGGCGACGAATACTTATGGGGTATTTGCCGCAGCAATGGCGCTCTGCCTGAGGCGTATGCGACGCATCGCGCCGCGTCGTAGATGTTCAACACGCGCTTGCCTGGAACAGATGCCCATTCCATGACGAGAAGCCGTCAATCGTTGTGACGGAATCGCGCCCAGCCAAACTCGTTACGCCCACATCACGGCGCCTAGTCCAAACAAAGTGGCAATTTCGCACTTGACGCGTTTACGCCGCCACTCGTAACTCCTGCGGATTTGTGCACTCACTCGCATTCAGACACAGTCCTGGTTCGCTCGGGGATCGTCGGCACTCACTCGTGTCGAATTTTCTTGACG
>JANORL010000940.1:0-9259 GCA_031415295.1 Polyangiaceae bacterium
CGCCCATCGAACCCGCACCAACGAGCCCCGCGACGCCGGATGGCGATAACCCGCCTCCCATGCCCATGCCTGCTCCCCCGGGCAAAACACCGGCGCCCATTGCGGAAGCACCACCACCCATAGCGCTCGGGCCCGCCATCGCTCCGGGCGCTCTCCCGGTCGGCAGAGGCCGGGGAGAGAATCGCGTTATGGGTACGAGTACGCTGCGAATGGTCTCTATGTTGTTTCGCAATTCGCGGGGATATCGCACGTTGATTCGATATCGCTCGCGGCCTTCGTACGTCGTGGCGACATCCATCCCGCCGATTGCGCTCTCGACGGTATCGAGGACCTCGCTTACGGTCAGTCCATAACGGGCAATCACTTCGCGGTTGGGCACGACGTCCAGGAAAAACCCACCGAGCTCGCGTTCTGCATACACACTGCGCGTCCCGGGAACGTCGCGCAGCACCCGCTCGAGCTGGTCGTTGATGCGCGTGATCTCGTTGAGATCCGGCCCGAACACCTTGACCCCAATCGGCGTGCGAATGCCTGTAGAAAGCATGTCGATGCGCGCTTTGATCGGCATTGTCCAGGCGCCTTGCACACCAGGCGTCATGGTTTTCTGATCGAGCTCGGCAACGATTTTTTCGAACGTTATGCCCTTTCGCCACTGGTCGCGAGGTTTGAGCTGCACGATCGTCTCAAACATGGAAAGGGGTGCCGGATCGAGCGCCGTTTCGGCTCGCCCAGCTTTGCCGAAGACGCGCGCGACCTCCGGAACTTCGCGAATGCGTGTATCTTGCCAAATCAGGAGCCGTTGTGCTTCGGCAATGGAGATGCCTGGAACCGTAATGGGCATGAAAAGGAGATCGCCCTCATAGAGCGGGGGCATGAATTCCGATCCGAGACGCGTAAACGGAAAAACGGTCGCGGCCATGAGCGCGACCGACGCTGCCAAGATGAGGTACCGAAAACGCAAGCACAGCCGCAGTACGGGTCGATACGCCGCAATGCATACGCGATTGATGGGATTCTTCGCCTCGGGCAGAATGCGTCCCTTCAAAAACGTGACCATCAATGCGGGAACCAGCGTGACGGAGAAAATCGACGCAAACGCCATTGAAAACGTCTTTGCAAGCGCCAGCGGCGTAAAGAGTCGCCCTTCTTCACCTTCGAGTGTAAACACTGGCAAAAACGCAATCGTAAGCACGAGCAGCGCGCCAAACATACTCGGGCCAAGCTCACGCGCAGCGCCGATGACTATTTCAGCGCGGGGTGTCGTTTCGCCCTTGGCTTCCGATTCTTCGATTTTCTTGTGCGCATTCTCGACGAGCACGCACGCCGAATCCACCATGTCTCCGAGCGCGAGAATGACTCCCGCAAGCGACATGATGTTGATCGAGATGTTCAGGTAATAAAACGTTATGAATGTTGCTGCCGTCGCAGTGGGCAGGGCGATGGCCGCGACCAATGCCGAACGTACGTGGAAGAGAAAAACGAAAATGACCAGGATGACGACGCCAAGGATCTGAACGAGGTTCGTCGAGAGCGTCCACACCGACTCGTTGATGAGTCCGCTGCGATCGTAAACAGGAACGACTTTTACGCCCGGCGGCAATGAGGGTTTTATCTCGTCGAGTTTCTTTTTTACCCGTTCAATCACGTCGAGCGCATTTCCGCCATAACGCATGACGACGATGCCGCCGACCACTTCACCGCGTCCATCCAGATCGACCAGTCCGCGGCGAATGTTTCCCCCGATGACGACATCGGCTACATCGCGAATACGAATGGGCGTGCCACGGGCGTCCGTCGTGACCACAGCGCTTTCGAGGTCCTCCTTGCTCTGGACATACCCGCGGCCGCGCAAAACGTATTCGTGTTGCGCCATTTCAATGACTCGACCGCCGACTTCGGTATTGGCGCCGCGCACTGCGCCTGCAATCTGTCCAACCGATACATTATGCGCCTTCATGCGCGCCGGATCGACTTGAATCTGGTATTGCTTTTCGAATCCCCCGACGCTTGCAACTTCGGCCACGCCTTCGAGGCCCTGGAGCCAATAACGCAGCGACCAGTCTTGGAAGGACCGCAACTGTTGTAAATCGTGCTGACCGGTTTCATCGACGAGGGCGTATTGATAGACCCATCC
Organism: Polyangiaceae bacterium; assembly: GCA_031415295.1. Lineage (GTDB taxonomy): Bacteria > Myxococcota_A > Polyangia > Polyangiales > Polyangiaceae > Polyangium. The sequence continues at coordinate 2,135 of JANORL010000940.1, forward strand.
CACGCTCGTCGCATCCGGGCCGATTTGCGGTGTGACGCCCTCGGGAAGTTTTACCTTTGCAAGCCCTTCGACAATACGCGATCGTGCCCAATAAATATCCGTCCCATCTTCGAACACCACATAAACGAAGCTCATACCGAACATCGTGAAACCGCGGACGGTTTTGACTTTCGGCGCGCCGAGGAACGATGTGGAAATAGGGTAGGTGATTTGGTTTTCGATGAGCGTGGGGCTTCGACCCATCCATTCCGTCGCAATGATGACCTGCGTGTCGGATAAATCCGGCAAGGCGTCGAGCTGCGAACGCCGAGCGCTCCAAATGCCCCAGAGAGACAAACCCGCGGCAAGCAGAAAAACGAAAAAGCGTTTCCTGGCGGAAAACTCGATGAGCCGTTCGATGATGCCCATATCAGTGCGCGTGTCCCGTCTTGCCGCCCGTGGCGCCCAAACGACTTTCCGAATCGAGCAAGAACTGCGCGCCCGTCGCCACTTTGTCGCCTGCGGACAAACCTTCGTCCACTCGGTAAAACCCTCCAGCGAGCGGTCCGAGTTTGACTTCGCGCGGTTCGGCCGCATTCGCTCCAACCACGAAAACGATCGACCTAACGCCTGTTTGAATGACTGCGCTTTCTGGCACCGCCAGCCCTTTGCCGAACGGCAGGTCCATGTTCACCGTGACAAACGATCCCGGACGATAACGACGATCCGCGTTATCCAGCTCGAAGCGAATCTTGACCGTGCGTGTCGCTTCTTCGAGCGTCGGCGGTATAAACGCCACTTTGCCCTCGATCGCTTGGGGAAACCCCTCGATCAGCAGCTCGGCTCTGTCACCAACCTTTACAGCCGCCAGGTCTCGCTCATACACGTCCGCGAGCACCCAGACACGCGCTAGGTCCGACAGGAGATAAAGCTCCATCGAGCTATCGACATACATGCCCTCGATGGCTTGTTTTGCGACGACGACGCCCGATCGTGACGCAACGAGGGGGAAAGTTCTCCGGGCTTCGCGTGTGCGTTCGAGGCGCGCCACTTCGGATTTCGGTACGTCCCAGAGCAAGATGCGTCGCCGTGCTGCATCGAGGAGTTTGCGCTGCGCGCTCGCCTCGGCTTCGGCAAACTCGCCGGTTCCAGGGGTTGCCGCGCCTCGTCGTTCGAGCAAGGCCAAAAATTCGATTTCCGCCGCGTAGACTTCTTGGCTGTAAATGTTGCAAAGCACGTCGCCCTTCTTCACCTCCTGGCCAATGAAGTTCACGCGAATACCTTCGATAAAGCCGCGGACCTTCGGATGCACGTGTGTGGTGCGCGTTTCGTCGACGGTCACCACACCGACGGTGCGTAGTTGACGCGTAAACTCGCGCTCTTCGACGGCTGCCGTCGTAAGGTTGATCCGCGACGTACTCTCGGGTGTCAGCGGCACTGGAGCATAACCTGATGGCGCCATGCCTGGCATATTGCCCGTGTGACCGGCATGGTTACTCGGTTGACTCGCTTGGTCACCGGCGCCGCTCTCTTTCGGGGCACCATGCCCGGCGTGTGGATCGGCAGCAGACGGGGCCGAGAGCGGCGCAGGTTTTGCAGCGCCATCGTGCCCCTCAGGCGCACTGTTTTTCGAGCACGCAACGACTGTAAACCCTGTAAATAAAGCAATCGCCGATAAAAGGTACCTCGCACGTTTCACGGTTTCGCCCCTTCCGCGACGGGTGCACCGATTGCGCGTTCGAGTTCTGCAGCGGCAATTGCGCGGGTTACCTGTGCTTCCACTGCTGCGAGCTGCGTCCGTTGAAGTGCACGCCTTGCGTCGAGCACGGTATTGAGGTCTGCGCGACCCGCTCCAAAGCTTGCAAGTGTCGCGTCGAAACTCTCACGGGCCTTGGGCAAAACCACGTCCCGCACGAGATCAACCTGACGTTCGGCGGTTTCCAGTCGCACCAGCGCCTCGGCAACCTGCGCACGGATCATCGCCCGCATCGCGTCCTGCTCGGCGGCGGCACTACCAGCTCGTGCATCGAAAGCCGACGCCCGACGCGCTTGCCGCGTCACATTGAAAATCGGCACGGTCGTTCCGACCATTGCGCCGACGGTCATGGGGGCGTCCATGTTTTGGTTGACCCAGATAGACACCATAAAATCTGGCGCCGGCTCGAGCCGCGCGAGGCGCGCCATAGCCTGCGCTTCTTGACGCATGGCGCCCATGCCGCGGATTTCGGGGCGATTGGCGAGTGCACGGTCGATGAGCGTCGCCATCGAGTCCCGCGCAGCAGGTCGTGAAGGGGGCTCGCCCGGATCCGGGATATCGACGTCTGCCGGCTGATTGCGAAAAGCGTTCAGCATGGCGATCATTGCCCTGCGTTCCCCCTCGAGATTGACCAGCTCGATGTCCAGCGCTGACACTTCGACTTGGGCCCGCGCCACTTCATGATGTTCGGCTGTTCCTGCGCCGTAACGGCCAAGCGCCGCGTTGGCGACAGTTGCGGCAAGGCCGCGTGCCGCCTTGGTGATCTCGCGTCGGCGGGCGTTCAGAAGCAGCATGTAATACCCACGCTTTGCATTGAGCCGCAACTGGAGCCTCAGACTGTCGAGATCGGCGCCCGCGACGTCGGCCGTCCGTAATGCTGCGGTTTCCATGAGGCCGAGTTTGCCTGGCCACATGAACATCTGCCCGAGCTGGTACCGGACCATTGGCATTTCCGCCACATCGGGTACGTTGTCCACCATGATGCTCAGCGTCGGATCGGGATAGATGCCCGTGGCAGACGCCTCTCTACGGAACGCATCGTGACGCAACGCACCCGCTCGGAGCGAAGGACTTCGCGCGAGCACTTCAGCGACGAACGTGTCGACGGCGGCTTCCTGTGCGATCGCCGACCCACTGGAGGTCGCCAGTGCGGCAAGAAAGACGGCCAGGGAAAATGCCGAACGTAGAGACATGCGGGTGACGGGTGCAGGGAGCATGCCGCCGAGTGCGGGAGACGTATGGCATTTCTGTCAAGCTGCCGCAGCTAGGCCCGCTCGTGACTTGAGCCCCGCCATCACAATCCGGATCCTGCCGCATTTTTTCGATCACGTATCCGAGGTCATCGTTCTGCGAGTCGAGACTCAGCAGATCGAAGGGGCTGCACGTTCAATCCGCGGGCGATCTTCTGCAACAGTTTGCCGCTTGTGGCCGACCGCCCGAGTTCAATCTGCATAATGGCAGCGGCCGAGCATTTCGCCTTCTGCGACAGTTCTCGCAGCGACAAACCGGTTTCAAGTCGAAGAAACCGAATCCGAACGCCATCAAGTCGAAGAAACCGAATCCGAACGCCAATTTGCACCATGAGCCCGTCCGTGCTGCATCTTTGCTTCGCCATTTCTCGCCCTTCATTCAGTTTTCCACGAGCGGCTTTACTTTGAGCATGATTTTCTGGACGTTATTGGGGGCTTGCGCATTAGCTCGACGATGGGTCCGATATCGTCGTTTTCGGCGTCGTGATTCAAGAGGTCGAGCGGCGCGACGCCGAGTACCCTGGCAATGGCCCGAAGAGTATTGGTATTCGAAGCGATTTGCCCTAGCTCGATAGCCATGACGTGGAATGGGTGCACACCCGCGTGCTTTCCGAAATTGCGGAGCGAGCTTCCTTGCTCCATGCGCAATTTGCGAATCCTCATGCCCGCACGAACGGAGCGGAATTCATACCGCTCGTCAGCACCCTACCCGCCATTGTCGGGTGAAGCCGTCGCGATTTCGACGACATCGCTCGCCCAAACCAGGCCGTCGGCAAGCGACTCCATCACCGCTCGTTTGGGCACGTCGCGATATCCTTCGCCCGTATGCCGCGGATCAGGATCGTGTTCCCACCGGACACGTCCGAGAACCGCAATGGTTTCTCCGGGCTCGAATATCCCTTCGCGATAACGAAGTGTTCGATTTAAAGTTTTTCCTTCGCTTTTTTGACCATATCGTGCGAGAAACTCCTCGAGTTGCATCGAAGCGTCCTCCATGAACCCCGAAGTAAATTCAACGTCTTTGTGAGCCTCGATCCTCAAATTTTCGTTTTTCACGAGCGCGCGTCCCGATTTGTCCTCGATGAAGAAAGATGCTCCCCGGACTTCCCGCGCAATCACGTTCCACGAGCCGTTGTCCGTCGGTTCTTCGACAATCGCTTCGTAATACACGCACCGACGCTTGGTGAATGGCGAATTGAATTCCTCGCCGTCGACCTGCACCGTTCCCAAAATGCGGACATCCTGCGCCGGAGGCGCATCTTGAATGAGCGAGTGCGGCGTGTTGTTGAATTGGCGAACCATCTTTTGCTCGGGAGAAAAATGATGCACGACAATACTGACGATGCTACCCGCCGTGAAAAGAAGAGCTACCGCGACAAGACTCATGATCTGACTCCATTTCGTGATTGTTCTATTTCGGCATGGGAAAACTGCGCACGAGTTTCCCGGTGGCCGTATCCCAAACAAACGCTTCTTTTGCATTTGCGCCCAAGAGATAACGCCGATCCCAGGAAACGTCGAACGCACTCGCGCCCTTCAAGTCGATGGTCAGGACAATTTTCTTGTCCACAGCGCTCACCAATTCACCTTGGTCCTTACGAATCAAGAGCAATCGTTCACCATCGTCGAACATGACCATCATGTTGAGTTCATCGGCGCGAGGAATCGTATACGCCGCAATCGTTTTTTTCGAGTCCATGCGAAACGAGCGGAACCATTTGAACGAACCGGAGGCGAGGAGAACCTCGCCATCGCGAGAAAAGTGCAAGGGGCCGATATGGTCCGTGCACCCGTCACTTTTGGCCAAACGTTCGATTTCTTGAAATGCTTTGGTTTCGTACAAATACAATCCGTGCCCTTGTGCCGCTGCTGCGACGGCATATTTGCCATCAGGGCTGACCCAGGAACCAAACGTGCCGCCCGTCTCTGCCGACCCCGTCGCTTTTTCGGCACACGTTGTCGTATCCCAACGCGCATGATTGCCCACGCCGGTGGTCACGAGCGATAGTTGATCGCGCGTAAATGCAATTTGGTACATCATAGTTTCGGTCGTGGCGCAACGTTTCTTTTTCTTGTCGACGTCCCAGACGACGGCAAAGGTGGACGCTGCCGACAGCAGTTTGCCATCGTCGGAAAATACGATATCGTTGATTTCGCCAGGTGGTGCATCGGGCAAATCAGCCCTGAGTTTGCCCGAATTGGGATCCCAAACGCGCACTTTGCCCGATGTGTCGGTCGTGGCAAATCGATCGCCTTTGATCGAGAAAATGGCGGTCGTAATATTTCCTGTAAGATCCTCGATGGTTTTGGGTTTCGAGCCATCGGCAGGAATGAGGGCGAGTTTTTTTCCAACACCCACCACAAATGCCCGACCGTTGGGCCTCCACGCAATGACGACGTTGGGTGCATCGTCGGTGGATGGCGCAACGTTGGGAGTGGATTCGGGCGGAGCAACGACACTGGCCATGGTGTGTGGAAAAGCGCTCGCGCTGGCGGCAGGTGCAGCTGTGGAAGATGGCGCGATGGTGACACGGCTCGATGTGGATGCCTGAGGAGCGGAGATCGTGGAAGCAGGTCCGGATTGCTTTTGTGCTTCGTCGCAGGCTCCGAGAACAAGCGTCATGCCTGGCAAAAGAGCAAAAATGACGACGTTCCCAAAGGAAACGGCGCGACGGTGAGGCGAGTGCATGCGCGGAAGGTATCACGACGAGCCGAACCGAGAAAAGTGTTTTAAATTCTCCTGCACGTAATGCAGGAGGCGCGTCGTCAAACCTGATCCCAATGAGGAACGCAGTGCATTAGCGCTCACTTCATTCCTCTACAACCGCGTAGCATATGGCTATGCTTCGGCCATGCATTTTTCTGCGCGCGAGTCGGAGTGGGCGCTTTTGACGCCATTCTTACCGCAAGATTGGCACGACCTTGCTCGTATGCATGGGGCATAACGGCAGACGCGGGGCATCAAAGACACGGACACGCTGTTGCGAGACATCAAGCACCCGCCAAGCAACGTTTCTCGCAATCGAACGGGTTGTCTTAAGCCAGCGCTGAATCTTCAGGGACGTAGGCAACGCCAAGGCCTTTGGCAATGGTTTTTCCCAGTCGACCCACCCATGCTGCATCGCACATCAAGTTAATGCCGTCGTACGTTGGATCGAGATGCGCCATGGGTTCAGTTTGTTCGGCGACCGCCAGCGGTTTGCCCTGACGCACATCGATTCGCACGCCGCGTTCGCACCAATCCGGCGAAAGCCATCCGACCACTTGCACGATTTCCGGCAATGGAACGAGCGTCATCGTGTTTTCGCGGCGGAAAACAGCCTCATCGTGTTGGACCGCGAGCAGCAATCCCTGTTCATCGTAAAGACGAAACGCGTTTGGCGGAGTCGTCCAGGCGTAGCTCCAGGGCGTGCCGTACATCGTATCGAATTCACCTGGGCAAACCTCGTGAGCGTAGGCGCGTAGCGCTTCACACAAGGGCGCGATGGCGTGTGTGGGCAGGAATCGATCCCAAATCACGTGCGGCTTGTTTTCGGCGTGATGATCCACGACGAGCACGGTCACTCGTTGATGACCGGCGTAGGGCGAATACTGGCCCGGACCAACCAGCACCGTGGCTCCGTGCAAACGCGGCTGCAGCGAGGCGGCAATTTCTTCGGGTGTTGCGTGTTCGATGTCCCGTTCGGCATCTGCTGCATTCATGGGCACGCATGATACTGAAACGGGGCGACGCAGGGAAGGTTTGTGACGAGGGGCTTGTGCAAGACGCGGAAAGGATCGAGCCATCACGCGGATGTGGCTGGTGAAAACGTCAACGGCGTGGTTGGTGAAGACGGTAACGTAACCTCCGTGGGCGTGCCCTACCGGCTCATTGAGACTGGCAGACGTTGGAGCCGCACTTGCCCACAGGCCATGATCACGGCGATCATATGGGTTCAGCACGACGCACAGAACACCGATCCGCACTGGCGGACGATTGAAAATACGCGCGCCTAGTCGAAACAAAGTGGCAATTTCGCACTTGACGCGTTTACGCCGCCACTCGTAACTCCTGCGGATTTGTGCACTCACTCGCATTCAGACACAGTCCTGGTTCGCTCGGGGATCGTCGGCACTCACTCGTGTCGAATTTTCTTGACG
>JANORL010000941.1:0-9490 GCA_031415295.1 Polyangiaceae bacterium
TGCGAGCCCCCCATCGTGACTGGCCTCGCGCAGCGCGTGTCCCACACGCGCGAAGCGAGCGTTCAAATCCAGGCTCGGATTCAAACTGGCAAATTTCGGGGGGTATGGGGGCGTAGCCCCCATCGTAAACTGGGTAGAGGGAAAGTGTTTTGACATTTATGTCGAAACACTTTTCCTGACAAAGGTTGAACGCGCAGCGTTCAACCTGTTACAATTCGAATGGTCAGCCACCTAGTTCGAGGGGCGAAACTTTTGATGACCGTCGTGGACGGGCGGGCGTCGATGCAAAAGGTTCTGGATCGAGCGCTGCGGGATCGGCATCGGCAGGCGGCGGAGGAATGGAAACCGGCGCGCTGACAAGGTCTCGCGTATTGTCGTAAAGGGCCCGGCAAAGCTCGACGGATGGCGTCTTGCGTTTCGCAGCGACGGCGTGAACTTCCGCCTGAATGGCGGAATTGATCGGTGTGGCGATTCCAAACATTTGCCCGCGACGCGTGATTTCCCCGTTCAAGAAATCGACGGCCGGAGGTCGACCGCGTTCAATGGCTGCCAACATGGACGAACGCATTTTGCGAAAACGAGTTCCCACAGCGAGCAAGATGGCGTGTTTTGCAAAAAGCCCCGTGGATCCGACGGCATTTCGTTCGGCATCCGTCAACGCAATCCAATCGAGGTCCAGCGTCCCGGATACTTTCTCGAGACGAACCCCCGTAGCGCGGGACGCAAGCACCACTTCAGTCATGATTTCCAGCGCCAATCGTCGAATGAAACGATGACGCATGAGTACGCCCAAACGTTCGCCTCCGAGCGCACCAAGTGACGTAATGGCGCAATTGATCGCCAATTTCGACCAGCGCGCCCCCGCAAGGTTGCTCGAAATGATCGTTTCCCCTATCGATCCGAGCGCGAAAGCAAGTGGTTCGAGGCGTTCGTCGTGCGCGCCGTCCATTCGCCCAAGAACAAAACCTCCAAGCGACGTGCGTTCATAGACGCCTGGCTCCTGCATCGATGCGCCCCACGCGACGACCCCGCCCAAAACCCGATCTTTGCCAGCGATTTTGCCGATTCGTTCTTCGCATAGACCATTTTGAAACGTCACCATGGCGCCTTGCGATGCAAGAAATGGCAAAACGTCTCGGGCGGCCTCCTCCACCTGCGGAGGTTGTGTGGCGAGAAGAATGTAATCAAAACTTTCGGTCTGCGGATCGAGCGTCGTGAGCACGTTTCCACGAACGGAATTCACTCGCTCATCACCGATGATTCGAAAGCCATGCGTGTTGATGGCGGAGGCAATTTGCGTATTCGTCGTCAAGACGGTGACGTCATGATCGTGCGCAAAAAGGTGCGCAGCGACAAGACCGCCAATCCCTCCACAACCGACGACCAGAAAACGCGGACGGGCGCTTTTCGAAACGTCATTGCTCATGAGACCGCCCATTATACCGGAAAATCTGGCGGATGAGAAATATTATTTCATGCCGCAATGCATCATTGCTTGGGGACGAAAATTTCGATTGCGCTTGGAACCATGTCGACCGTAATCGGCAATCGTCCGAGAGGCTCGCCGTCGACATCGAGCAAGAAGCGATCGGCCACGTCTTTGTTCAGCAGATCAATTTCGATGTGGTCGCAGCGATAGTGCTTTACGTCGAGTGAATGAATGTGCGTGCCGGTATACATGCGTGCATTGACGGCCATAAAACGAAGTCGCGATGCTGCACCGAGGTCCATGATGTCGAAAAGGCCGTCATCGGGACTCGCCATTGGTGCAGCTTGCATCCCGCTGCCGAAGAACCGTCCATTGCATATGGCGATGAGCCGCGTTTCGATGGTTTCTTCCCGCGACGTATCTTCCCGGCGAATCGAAACCTTCAGCCGCCCGATCGAACTATTCGCCAGGCCTTTGAGCGACGACGTGAAATACGCCATCGTCCCGCCGAGCGATCGCGAAGATTGCGCCACGTATTGATCGACCAAGCCCCCGATGCCCGCCGAAAGAATGTTGATGAAATATGCTGATTTTTTTTCACCGTCGTGCCCAGCGTACGAAAATCGCCCGATGTCCACCGTCCGCGTGTGTCCATCCGCGATCGCTTCGCAATAACGATCGAGCCGGTCTTCGAAGCCTAACGTGCGACGATAATCTCCGCCCGTACCCGCTCCGATGATCCCCATACGCGGCAGCTTCACCCCTTGCTCCCGCGCCTGCATCAGCCCACACGAAACTTCGTGGATCGACCCGTCTCCACCCACCGCCACCACAATCTGCCGCCCCGCGATCGCCGCTTCCCGCGCGATGTCCACCGCATGTCGCTGCGCCTCGGTAAACGTCACGTCGACAGGTCCAAGGTGCTTCTCGATCGGACCGCGCATCTTCTCGAAGACGATGCCCGTTTTTCCACGTCCCGACCGAGGATTGACAATCAGAAGCGGCTTCATTCACTCAATCCTTGCCACGATATGACCCGCCACGACAAGTCCATCTGTGGTGCTCAAGTTTTTCGCAGTACCGCGAAAGGTTTTTCGCGTCGGAGCTTTCCGTTTTTTAAACTTTTCCAAGTCTGTTTTGGATTCACTGCGTCAATTTCGTCCGACCGTTTCACGCTCGACCCATTGCAAATATTCGAGCGGTCCTTCACGTGGTTCGAACGTCAATACTTTCGGAACTTCATAAGGATGCAGCTCGGGTACTCGTTTCAACAGCGCTTCGACGCACGTGTCGGATGTTTCCATGAGCAAGATTTCTTCAGGTTCGTCGCAAATCTTGTCTTTCCACCGATAAATCGACCGGACGCCGGCGATGATATTTCCTCCTGCCACCAAACATTCTTCGACCAATTGGCGGAGCAATGGCGCGGCGTGGTTCGGTGGACACGTAACGAAGACGATACGCATGGTTTTTCCCAATTAAGCAAATGTTTCTACGGTTTGTCGAAGTGCCGCCAAAAAGGCGTTTCGAGATTGTTCGAGCAAATAAAAATGCCCGCCTTCGAAAAATTGCACAGAAAACCCGCCTGTCGTGTGTTCTTTCCACGCTTCGAGTTCGTCAGGGTCGGTGCGATGATCCGTTCGTCCGCCAAATGCCGTCATCGGAAATGGAAAAGGGATGTCGGACGCGGGCGAATACGTTTCGAAAATGGCAAGGTCCGCGCGTAGCGGCGGGAGAAAAATATCCATCAGTTCTTGATTCTGAAGGACCGCTTCCGGCGTCCCGCCATAACGACGGAGTTCATCGATGAGGTGAGCAGTGGGCAGGTCGTGCAAATTCTTTCGACGCGATGGCAAATGCGGGGCACGTGTACCCGAAACAATCAATCCGCGAGGCAACGAAATATTCATATTTCGCAAAGTGCGAGCCACTTCGAATGCGATATGGGCGCCGAGACTATGACCGAAAAAAGCAAACGAAACATCGAGTTGCGGCGTGATGACCGGAAGAATGGCGTCGACGAGCGGTTTCATGGCTTGATACATGGGCGCGCCGAAAAGTGCCTCACGACCTGGTAGCTGCAAAATCGATAACTCGACCCACGGGGGCAATGCCGCACTCAACGCACGAAAGGGATATGCACCGCTGCCGGAATGTGGAAAAACGAATAGCCGCAAACGGCAAGGCATTGACGACGGGGTCCGAATGAACTGCGGCGGCGGAGGTGTCGGTTGATTCATCGCGGGACAATAAGCACCACAACGCATCGCCCAGGTCAAGTGGCCAGCATCATGGGCGAGTGTCGTGGCGTAAACGCGTCGATTCTGATCTGTGCGCTTGGGTGGATCTGATCTGTGCGCTTGGGTGGAGTTGATGAGGCGAGCGTGGTATATGCGGTGAATGGTTGCCGTGAACCGGAGACTGCGCCCGACAGAAGTGCGCGAAAAACGTGGCGGGCGTGTCGCGGATGAAACGTTGCGCCAAGCGCTCGACGACGTGCGTGCACGGTGCGACGTCGCGGCACGTCGGGCGGCTGATCCGGTCCATTTCGTACATCGATACGAAAACCGCGATGATCAAGAAATCGTGGCATTGATTGCTTCCTCGCTTGCGTTTGGCAATGTAAAAGCGCTTTGTGCCAAAATTGAAGATGCGCTACAGCGGCTCGGTCCCCACATTGCCTTGATTGCGGATGACGCCGACGCTGTGTTTGTTCGATTGTCCGGGTTTCGACATCGATTGTATTCCGGTCGCGATGTGGCGTTGCTTGTCATAGGGGCGCGTCGTATGCAACGCGAGCATGGGTCGCTCGGTGCGTTGCTCGTCCATGAATTGACAATGGGGCGACCACTACGTGAAGCGTTGCAATCGTGGGTTGTCGAATTGCGCGAACGCGGGGGATTTTCACCGTTTGGCACGGAAAACGGACGCGGTGCCGATCATCTCTTGCCCGATCCCAGCAAAGGCAGCGCCGTCAAACGCCTCATGCTTTTTCTGCGTTGGATGGTTCGCCCCGCCGATGGCGTCGATCTCGGTCTCTGGAACGTCCGCCCGTCGAGTCTCGTCATTCCGCTCGATACGCACATACACAAATTGTCGCGCAACATTGGTCTGACGACGCGTAACGCGGCCGATTATCGCGCCGCCGAGGAAATTACGGCGGCATTGGCGCATCTCGATCCAGACGATCCCATCAAATACGATTTCTCGTTATGCCATTTGGGCATGCTTCAATCGTGTCCATCTCAAAAGGACGTTGCACGTTGTGAAGGTTGCGGCGTCAAACCTGTTTGTCGGCATTGGCAACTTCGGGCGGGCAGACTTCCCGCGACATAAACCTCAACCCATTCGGATACCTACGAGTCGTCATGAGCAATCTTCAAAATGTTTCTGTGGTTTCCGTCGAACGGCCAGGGTTTCGGGCTGGAATGGGTGCTCTTTTCGATGGGTATCGTTACCTTTTTCGTACGCCGGACGTTTGGCCTCTCGCATTGGTTCCTGTGGTCATCGCCGGCATATTGGCGAGTATTTTTGGTATCATTGGCGTGAAAGGCGCCCTCTTGCTCGTCACCAAATATCTTACACGTGACGATCCAAATATGCTTTGGACGATAACGCTGGTCATTTTTCGCATTGTAGCGGTTCTTTTGGGCCTCATTGTGGCGCTTTTTCTGGCGTTCGCTTTGGGAAAACCGCTTTCGGGTCCTATACTCGAACGTATCGTTCGACGCGTATCCACCGACCTTGGGGCGCCCGAATGGCCCACACCAACACTGGTACAAGACGTTTATCGTTCACTTCAATCGAGCGTCTTGGCCCTCGTATTCACGTTGCCCCTTCTCGTTCCGCTCATGGCCATAGGGATCCTCGTTCCGCCGGCAGCGGTGATTACGACGCCCCTTCAATTCATCGTAACGGCAATGGGCGCAGCCTGGGATTTTTGTGATTACCCGTTATCGATACGGGGCACAGGTGTTGCGGAACGTATCGAGTTTGTCCGAAGAAACAAGCGGGCCGTCGTTGGTTTTGGTCTGGGCCTGGGCCTCTTGCTGCTGTTGCCTTGCTCGCTGATCATTGTACTTCCCGCGGGCGTCATCGGTGCCGCGCACTTGACTGTGGTGCTCGAAAAGTGGGAAGCCATGGCCAAACAACGAGGGTGATGTTCGAATCACCCTCGAAGAAGCGAGAGGAGCGTCCGCGATGATTACGCCGAGGCGCGTGTTTTACGTGCCAAACGACGGATACCGAGTGCGGCAAGGCCGAACGCGACGAACCACGGCGATTGACTCGATGTCGATCCCTGATGCACGCTGCATTGCGCAGTGGCGTCATGGTTTTCGGCAGTGAGGTTGTTGACGAGTGGGGCTGGGGAATTCGGATTCTGGAGAACCGAGAATTGATACGCGGCGCCAGAATCGGTGCCATTGTCATCGTCGCCGTTTGCGCCGACGATCACGCGATCGCCATCCATCGCAGCTGAGATACCAAATAGCTGACCGACGACGCCATCGTTGGGGAGGTATTTGAATTGTTGCGTCCAGACGTTCTCGATATCCCGATATGCGTAGGCAGATCCGGAATAATCGCCATTATCCTGATCCCAATACGAGCCAATGGCCGCCATGTCTCCATAGACTGCCACGGACGAACCGAATGCTTGCGACGCATTCTTGTCCTCGGGGATGATGATTTGTTCTTCGCACCAGACGTCATTGTATCGGCCGTAAACATAAACGGCGCCGGAATTGACGCAGGATCCGTCTCGGAACGGTGCACCAATAAATGCCTTGTTGTTGTGGAGCGCGACGGAAAACCCGAACGTATCACCCAGGGCGCGATCGCTCGCTTTTAATTCTTGCTGAAAAATCCAAGAACCCGAGTTTTCCTTGAAGGCAAACACCGATCCCATATCGGCGCCAGACCCGTCGTCCCATTGCCCGATGAGCACCGTCGTGCCGAACAACGCGACCGATCCGCCGAAGAATCCATATACACCACCCGTCGGCGGGGAAAGTTTGGCCTTTTCCGACCAGAACGTCCCGTCATACGTGAAGACATACGCTGCACCGCTGTCGTATGCCACGGCGTCCGTTTGTGGAGCTCCAATGATGGCCACATTGCCTTCGAGCGCTACGGCATAACCGAAATAATCGCTCGCTGCGCCCGTAGAGGGCATGAGCTTTTGGGTCAGTGCCCAAACTTTGTTGGTCCGTTCGTACACGTATACCGCTCCGGTGCGACTGCCGTTGGTGCGGGCTTCGGCCGCTCCGACGAGGATACGGTCGCCGGCAATGGCTACGGAAATACCAAAATAGTCGTTGGGTTTCGCGTCTTTGGCCGTGAGCTTTGCTTGCTGCGTCCACACGCCATTGTCCTCGAAAAAAACATAAGCCGACCCAGCATCGCCACCAAGGTCGTCGTCATAGATCGACCCGACGACGACTGTATTGCCCGCGATTCCTACCGAGACGCCGAATTCGTCATTGGCAGACCCATCGGCCGGCATCAACTTGTTTTGCGGTAGCGCTCCAACGGGCCCGCCCGCGTTTTGTGGTTGAAGCGAAGGCGCACCATCGAACGGTGACTTCTTATTCGACAACTGGCGCGCGTTTTCCTCTTGAATGGTCGCGTCGACATCGGACTCCTCGAGGTCCGTTGGCTGTCCACCACAACCCGCGACGGCTATCCCAGCCACGATTCCACAACGCACTCCGAAGCTCCGCATGTCTCGCATCATCATGACATCGTTCCTTCTTTGCCTAACGAACGAGCGGAGGATAACACGAATTTGCCGAGCGGGTAATGCGATATCTGTGCAATCTTGCGTGACGGCCACTTTGCTTCTTCCATGCGGCAAGATAGACGAGCGTGGGGAGTCGATTCGGCAACCCCGCATGGAGCACGCGGTGTCGTCGAGGCGAACCATCGTTACTCGGACCTTGTATTCGGCGATTCGGAGCAATACGATACGCAAAACAGCGGATTCAAGGAGCACATGCCCACACCTCATATTAGTGCCGCACCCGGAGACTTTGCCGAAGTTGTCCTGATGCCTGGTGATCCACTTCGTGCCGAGCACATCGCCAAGACTTTTTTGCAAGACGCGCGTCTGGTGACGGCTGTACGCAACATGTACGGCTTCACGGGAATTTACAATGGCCAACGTATATCGGTGATGGGTCACGGAATGGGCATTCCCTCGTGTTCCATTTACGCGACGGAATTGGTGCGTGAATATGGAGTTCGCGTGCTCATTCGCGTGGGAAGTTGCGGAGCGCTCGCGCCTTCGGCGAACCTTGGCGACATTCTTCTCGCGATGGGGGCCTCGACGGATTCGAAAGTCAATCGAATGCGATTTTTGGGCCACGATTTTGCGGCTCTTGCTGATTACGAACTTTTGGCGACAGCAAAACTAGTGGCGGCGGAACGACAAGTTCCCGTGCGCGTCGGTAACGTCATGTCGACGGATTTCTTTTACCATCCGCAAGAAAATTTTCTGGATGTTGTCGAAAAAATGGGCATTCTGGCACTCGAAATGGAAGTCGCGGGTCTCTATGGCGTTGCTGCGGAATACGGTGCTCGGGCGCTCGGTATTCTCACGGTGAGCGACCATATTCGTCGTAACGAGCATATGTCGACCGACGAACGGCAAACCTCATTCGATTCGATGATTCGTATTGCGCTCGAAACTGCCGTGCGGGTTTGAGCCTATGTCGATCCACAGTGACCCAGATCCACATCGCGACCGCTTTGTGAACATCCTCGAGCAAGAACACAGCTGCCACACGGTGATTCTTTACGGTTCGCGAGCAATCGGTAAACAGTCGGCGACGAGCGATTACGATTTGCTGGGCATTCGTCGCGATGGACACGATACACGTGATGCGCGTTTCGTGGACGGGGTTTTTCTGGACGCATTCATCAAGTCGGAAAAGACGGTTGCTGAAGGAGCGCTCGGCTTTCTGCACGTTCGTGACGGTATCGTTTTACGTGATCCGTATGGAATCGGCGCACGTCTTTTGTCGGACATCGCCGTTGCCTTGAAATCGCCGCCCATGGAAGTTTCGCCTGCGGAAATCGCAGCGCGTCGCACGTGGTGCGACAAAACGCTTGGACGTATTCGTCATGCATCGGCGACCGATGTCGAAGCCCACTATCGACGTCATTGGTTGCTCGTCGATTTGCTGGAGTTCTATTTCGTTTTACGGCGCCGACATTACCTTGGGCCGAAAGAAAGTTTTCGTTGGTTATCTGTGCACGACGAAACGGCATATCGTGCATTCGCGGCAGCGCTTGCACCAGGGGCGAGGGTGGGGGATATTGAGGAAGTGGTGGGGGTGGTGGTTGGAGGGACGAGCTGAAGCAACGTGTGCGCTTCAAAGGACGTGAAAGGGCGCGTTGTTCGCTTCCCATTGCCGGATGTCGGTTGCCAATTGACCTGCGAGCCAATGCGCATCATCGAGCGAAGCACGTAAAACCGATGCGACATGCATGCTTCCCGGACTACGAGTTCCCAGTGTTCCGTCCCGAAGTCCAATGGCGAGAATGGCAATAAGATCATGTCCCTGGCAGACGAGCCAAGGGTCGACGTTCGGCAAGGCATTGGTCAGCGCGCGGAGATTGGCTGCACTTGTGTTTACTTGCTGAGCTGCGGCATCAAAAAGTTCATCTGGATGGAACGCCCATTTCGGCTTAACGAACCTGAATGGTGCCAATTGGTCGAACTTGATCCCCATGCTGTCTCGAGTCGACAACCATCGCAATCGTCCAAATGGCGAAGCAATACGCAGGAGGTTGTCCCTCACAGGACCGTTTTTCTTCTCGAATGCATCGATGGTTCTATCGTCGCCATGTTCCGCGAGCACTCGTTCGAGGGCTGGAGAACGCACGAGCCACGTGTCCAGATCACGCGACTCGGTGAACAAGAGATTGGGGGAGGCTGGTCGACAACCATTCAATGAAGCACAGTCGTCATCGCATACGCCGAGGGCTCCGCGGAAACGTTGCGCGTCGAGGCGGGTTATGCTTCCCTCGACGGCAGGTTTACCGCCCGCCGTTACG
>JANORL010000942.1:0-5432 GCA_031415295.1 Polyangiaceae bacterium
CAGAACCTCGCCATCTTGCAGCACCCGCAACACCTTCGCTTGCGCTGAAAGGCTCAAATCGCCGACTTCATCGAGCAACAATGTGCCGCCATCTGCAAGAACAAACTGCCCTCGTTTCGGCCCCGATACGCCAGAAAATGCACCTTTGGTATACCCAAACAGGATGCTTTCAATCATCGTGTCGGGAATGGCCGCACAGTTGACCTTCACCAAAGGCTGATTCGCTCGCGCAGATGCCTTGTGCAACTCTTGCGCGACAAGCTCCTTGCCCGTTCCACTTTCACCCCAAATCAGCACATTCGATGCGGGTACCGCAGCGATTCTAGTGATTTGATTGCGTAGTTTCTGCATCGCCAAGCTCTGGCCGACCATCGCCATTGCGAGCCCTTGTCCCGAACCTGCCTCGTGCAACGCGCGGGAACGATCAAACCGTTCGGCATTATCGAGTAGTGTCGCAAGCAAGCGCCCGAGAACGCGCAGAAAATCCAAATCTTCCGCGCCAAAACTGTTTTCGCGCCAGCGATCGTCGACATAAAGAAGGCCGAATGTCCGGGTACCCGCTTCCAGCGGTACGGCCATGGCCGAAAGAATCCCCTGTCTAGCCGCGGTTTTCGGGGCATCTTGCCCACTGTTGATCACAACGGATTCGCGACGTCCAAGAACCGCAGCCGTAATCGAACGGCTGATAGTCATTTCGCTCGATGAACCTTCATTCGTTTGGCCACGCATGATCTGTCGAACAATCGTCTTGCCCGAACGGTCCGCTAACGCCAGCATTGCTCGTTCACAGCCGACGAGCTTCAGCACTGTTTCCGGCAATCGCCCTAGAAGTTGTTCCACATCGTTGGTCCGTTCCGCCGTTCGCGCCACTTCGAGCAGCAATCGGAGGCGCTTGTTGGGCGGACCAAGCTCCAGCGTCGCTTCATCGTTGGTGGGAGGCAGCGCGAGCACGATGTTTGTGCCGGCTCCTTCACGAAATACGAGCCGCACCGGGCCGATCTGAACAACATCCCCGCCCGTCAGCTTCTTTTCGACGACACGAATACCGTTGACGAACGTCCCATTGGCCGAATCGAGGTCGCGGACGATCCAATCGTCGCCAACACACTCGAAAATTGCATGCTGCCGACTGATCGGCTGATGCACCAGGGGCAATGAATTCTGCTTGTCACGTCCCAGTACAAGCGGAGCGCAAAGGTCAATGGCAACGGGACTTCGGTCAGGTTCTGAAACAACGAGCTGAGGCATGTCGTGGTGTCGGCATCATGGGCAAGGCAGTCCTGATTGTCCAGGGCATTTTTCCGGCCAAACGTCGCCTTCACAGCTGCCGCCAGTGCTACCAATGACAACGACTGCGCACCGACGAGCCGCAACGAGTGTCAGCTTTCTTCGTTGTTCGAGCGAATCGCGCGAATTGTGCCGAATTCCATGGTGACGACTCGGTCGGCTACGTGAAAATACCGATCATCGTGGCGTACGGCAATGATTGCGATCTTTTGGGCGCGAAGCGAGCAATCACGACGACAGGGTCGCTACGCACATGCAGCCGCATTCGCTGCACAAAAATATGGACACGCCGAGGTTGGCGTGGCAAAGTTGTCAAACATTCTTTGAAGCGTGGACACTACGGATGACCCTTATCGACTTGGTTCGAACCGAAGCACGTGACGAAAGTCGCGGGCTTGTTCTCTCGGCAATCATGGCTGGCGCTGCGAACGCGTTTGTTATGCACCTTGTCAACAGTGCCGTATCATCGGCACAAGACGACAAGATACGCCAATTCTTCATGATTGGATTGGCGGTTGCATCGTACGTGCTCTTCGCGCGGCGGACATTTCATCGCACAACGGCGATCATCGAATCGGCACTGAAGAAAATCAAACTTCGGATTATCGACAAAATTGAGCAATCCGAACTCCACCACCTTGAAGGCATCGGGACGTCCGAGATTTACGATCGTCTCACAGAAAACATATCGACCATTTCGGAGTCGGCAGGATTGATAGCACACGTACTGCAATCGACTTGTATCCTCATCTTCGCTTCGCTCTATGTCTTATCGATGTCCATACCGGGATTCGTCCTGCTCGTGCTGCTCAATTTCGTAGGCATTCTACTCTGGTCCGCCAGAAACGTCGAAATTGGCAAGTACCTTGATCGCTCATCCCAACAGCGGGTCATCTTTCTCGACCAATTGACGGACCTCTTGAAGGGTTCCAAGGAACTTCGGTTCAGCCGCCAACGCAGTCGCGATATTCGTAGCGACGTGACCACGACGGCCGAAGATCTATGTTCGACGACGGTCATTGCGACCAATCTCTTCAATAATAACATGATTTTCGCCCAATGTGTACTCTTTGCCATGCTCGTGGGCATGGTATTCGTGTTACCTCAGCATGTTGCCATGGAAAACTCGGTCCTGAGCGCGCTCGTCGGAGGTGTTCTCTTCTTTTGGGGACCTTTGAGTGCTGTGGTGGGTGGGATGCCCGTCTACATGCGGTCAAACAACGCATTGACCAACATTCACGCATTGGAAACCAAGATCGAGCTAGCCGCACGGAATCATGTCCCGGCTGAGCAAACTGAGGATCCTTGGAATGGACGTTTTTCAGCTATCGACGTGCGACAAATTTCGTTTGCCTACCCGCCCGATACAGGGGGACAAACGTTTCGTATTGGTCCGATGACTTTATCCATTGCCAAGGGCGAAGTTGTTTTTTTCGTCGGTGGCAATGGGAGTGGAAAATCGACATTCATGAAAGTGCTCACGGGATTGTATCCGACGACTGGTGGCGAACTGCGTG
Organism: Polyangiaceae bacterium; assembly: GCA_031415295.1. Classification (GTDB taxonomy): domain Bacteria; phylum Myxococcota_A; class Polyangia; order Polyangiales; family Polyangiaceae; genus Polyangium. The sequence continues at coordinate 2,805 of JANORL010000942.1, forward strand.
TCGACGGTCAAAAGATCCGCCCCGAAAATGTGGCCGCCTACCGAGAAATGTTTTCCGTGATCTTTTCGGATTTTCACCTCTTTTCGCGATTGTATGGTTTGCTCGACGTGGACGAGCGGGCCGTTTTGGACTTGTTGAAGCAAATGCAAATCGACGACAAGACATCGTTCGATAAAGGACGTTTTACGAAACGTGACTTGTCGACTGGGCAGCGCAAGCGTCTTGCGATGATTGTTGCGTTGCTGGAAGACCGCCCAATTTGTTTGTTCGATGAATGGGCCGCCGACCAGGATCCGGAATATCGTAAATACTTTTACGACGAACTCATTCCGGCCCTGAAGTCTCGAGGGAAAACAGTGATTGTCGTATCGCACGACGATCGGTATTTCCATTGTGCGGATCGCGTTGTGACGCTCGAATATGGGAAAATACGATCCATTCAGCAACGCGCCGATTTGTTAGACATCTCTGCATAGCGATCCCACAGACCAATTGCCATGTCATCCACTCGTTTTCAGTCCGACCCCATCAGTGAAGCGTCCCTTGTAACGCATCCGTTATCGACGTTGCAGAGTGAAGTTTGGCTCAGTCAATTGTTGCATCCAGACATCCCGCTCTACAATGTTGCAGGGTATGTACCCATCGACGGATACCTCGATATTGCGCTGTTCGAACGCGCCCTGGAACGCGTGATATCGCAGCACGACGTTTTTCGCATCGTATTTGTACCGGGTGACGAAATTCCCGTCCAACGGCTACTCGACCGAGCGCCCTTGCCATTCGAAGTTGTTGATTTTTCGATGCAATCCGATGCCGAAGCGCAAGCTCGAGAATGGATGCGTCGGGCAGTCATCGAGCCTTTCGTTTTTTACGAAAAACCATTGTTCCGCTGTGCGCTGCTGAGGGTTGCGCAAGATCGCTACTTTTGGTTCAACAAACAGCACCATTCGATCTTCGATGGATGGAGTGTGACGCGCTTCGTCGAACGTGTGGCGGAAATCTACGATTTGCTCCTCACGGGACAACCCGTTCCTGAATCCGCTGCACCGTCGTACCTCGACTTCGTCGCAGATGATCAAAGGTACATTCGCTCGGAACAGTTTCAACAAGACGAACGGTATTGGAAAGAAATCTATTCCACGCTCCCTGAACCATTGTTTTCGCAACGCCATGATGTTTCAAGTGACGATTTGCTTCGAAGCCATCAAGCCGAAATATTTTTGCCTGTCGATTTGTGTTGTGAGCTCCGCACTTTTGCTGCACTGCACGAAGTCTCGCTAAGCCAAGTCTTTTTGGGGGTATTTTATTGTTATTTCGTTCGTACGGGCCGCCGTGACGATGTTGCCTTCGGGTTGGTTTCCCGAAATCGCCGCACACTGGCATTCGATCAAACCGCTGGATTGTTTTCGACAATTTATTCGGCATGGTATCGTTTCGGCACACAACTCACGTTTCTCGAGCTGCTGGACGCGCTGAAAGAAGAAGCAGTCCGCGGAGCTCCCCATCGACGATTCCCGATCGGTGAACTTCGCCGCGCCCTTGGCCTTCGCGGCGCAGATAGGTTTCCTCCGTTCGACGTGACGATGTCCTTCATGAATCGGCGGTGCGAAGCTCGATTTGGCAGCGCAACGGGCGTTTTTCAGTCGATGACGCCAGGATATCAAAATCATGGACTGTCGATCTACATCGAGGACTTTCTGGCCGATGGCGGCATTCGAGTGTTACTTGACGGCACTTGCACGGTATTTACGCAAAACGATCTCGAACGCGTAACCAAACGAATCGAACGTCTGCTCAGTGAAGTGTTGCAACGTCCGACGACGTCTATCGCGCAGCTCGACCTATTGCCCGAATTGGAACGCCAATTCATATTTGCTGCATCGAATGGACCGGTAGCCAGTTATTTGCAGAACGAGTGCATTCAACATTTATTCGAGGCGCAAGCAACAAGCTCGCCGAATGACGTCGCGGTGGAGTGCGGTGAGGACAAACTCACCTACGCCGATCTCGATGTGCGGGCCACCCGTCTCGCTCGCCATTTACGTGAACTTGGCGTTGGCCCTGAAGTGCTCGTGGGTTCCTATGTCGACCGTCATGTCGACATGATCGTTGCGTTGCTCGCCATTCTCAAGGCGGGAGGCGTGTACGTGCCACTTGATCCGGCGTACCCACAAGAGCGTTTGGCATTCATGCTGTCGGACACGCGGGCGCGCGTCGTGCTCACGCAATCTCACCTATTGGACAACCTCCCATTAAACGATGCGACCATCGTTTGCGTCGATCGAGACGCCAAACAATGGTCGTTCCAATCAAGCACCAAATTTGATAGCGGCGTTTGTTCCTCCAATGCTGCGTATGTCGTCTATACGTCGGGCTCGACAGGTACGGCCAAAGGCGTTGTGGTCGCCCATAAGAGTCTCGTCAATTTGGCTCTTCGATTGGTCGAACTTTTTGCCATCAAATCTCGAGACGCTGTGTTGCAATTCACGGCTTCGAGTTGGGACACGTCATTCGAGGAAATCTTTCCATGCCTCATTGCCGGTGGACGCCTCGTTTTGCGTACGACCGAAATGACCGACCCGGTGATATTTTTGCGCGAATGTCACCGAAGGCATGTCGCCGTCGTCG
>JANORL010000943.1:0-4533 GCA_031415295.1 Polyangiaceae bacterium
CCAGCACGTCATGAATTTGTTCCAAGACAAACGCATCGCGCTCGATGACAAGTGCGGGACCTTCGGCGAGCGCTGCAAGCAACGCAGCGCGCGCTCCGTCGCCCGATTGGTCTTCGAGGGCATGAGCACGAACAAGTGGTAAAACGCGCCGCTTGGATGCATCCAAGACAAACTCTCCAGACTCCTCCACTCCCGGCCAGCGGGCGTCGCCTCCCGCTGCTTGCTCGAGGTAGTAGGCGAGGAGAGTGGCGTCATAATGGGCCACGACGACGATGCGCCGCTCCGATCGTTGCAACGCAAACGATGCGAACTTGGGCATGAACGCGTCGGTGTCCGCCACGTAAACGAGTCCAGCGGCAGGCAACGAAACGCGAGCGAACAAGAACAGACTCGTGGCACAGACCAACCACCAAGCGGGCATCTGACGTGATCGTTCGGAGGGACAAACCGCTACAGCAAACGGCAACGCGGGGACGATCGCGACGAGGTAATACGGCTGAATCCGCGCAAACTGTGAAGCGATCGTCATGCCCACGGCCGTCGTGATCGTCACGCCAAACGCTACGAGTACACCTGCATCACGTCGGCCACGTAGCGCGAAGATGGAAGAAACCGTCGCAACAAGAATAATTGGTACACCAACGGATTCGACCGCTTGTGACCAGATTTGGGCGAGCGCCTCGAGTGGCGCTCGTTCGCCCCATGCGAGGTTTGGAAATTGCGCGGCGACGGTACGTGCTCCGTGATCACGAACGATGGTCCAGGCGCCGAGTGCGAACGCAGGGGCACCACCAGCAACGCCCCAGGCAAGTGCAACGAGTACGTCTTTCTTCAACCGTCGTACGGTCGCGAGTGCCAAGACAATCCCGAAAAGCACGAGTGGCGCGAGGTAATACGTCCAGCCGAGTAGCGCCGTGACGAGAGCAAGAGAGCGTTTGGTGCGCGGCGATGGGGACGTCGACAAACGTGTTGCAAGGGCGATGGCGCAAATCACGAGCACGGAGAAAAACGGGATCTCACTCACCTCGCGAGAACGCATCACGAGGGCCGGGCTGATGGTCACGACGAGTCCACAAAGGGCGCTCGATATACCGCCGTGGGTACGTACCCATCGCGTGGCGCCGATGATGGTCGGACCGATCGCGGCTCCGGCGATGACCGCAGGCAGTCGAGCCATCGCTTCGGTTTGTCCAAGGAGACCAGCGAAGTGGAGCACGACGAACCACAAGGGTGGATGGCGATCCTCCAGCCCCTTTCCCGTAAGAATTTCACCGAGCGGATATTGTCCGGTGAAGAAACGCTGGACGTCTTGATCGTGCGTGAAAGGCACGTCGAGATGCGGAAGCCGCAACCCCAAGCCGAGCAAAAAAAGAAGTGTTGCCGCAAGTGCGTCTCCGCGTTGGGGTACCGAAGAGACAAACCCAAGTGAAAGGGCGACCAAGAGAACGATGAAGATGCCGCGTATCCCACGAGTACGTTCGAGTGCGCGCGTCATCCACGGTGACGCTGGTTCGGCGGCCAGGGGAACGCTCGCCGCGCTCGCGAAACCAGTATCGTTTGCCCTCAAATGATTGGCGAAAACTTCCGTGATGGCTTCGAGGTCTTCCGGCAACGCTTGGGATCGCGGTGTTTCATAAGCGACGCCGAAACTCTTCGTTTCGCGAATGCCGGGCCATTGACCTTTGTCGACGACATGCACTTCGATCCGTGCTGGAGGACCGAGCGTCGCATCGTCGCGTCGCGCGGTGAAAATGACGTCGCGTTCTTCACCTCGGCGCGGTGGCGACAACGTGTAACCGCGCGTGATGCGTCCGCCGGGAACGAGCGGCAAAAGCAGATCTTCCCACGTGATCGTCCGATGCTTCGCTGGATCCGGCCACAAGAGGAACATGGCGGCCATCAGCGACACGAACGCGAGCAGCACACGCTGCCAAGTCTTCCATGCCGAATGAGTCACACGGGGGACGTTACGTTATCGATGGCTTGGCGCTGTGGGCAGTCGAGCTTGGTGGGCAGGCACTGCAGACTTGAAAACCGCGGTAGCTCGTGCACGACGGCGTCTTATACTGGGCCTCGTGTCGACAAGTTCTTCCCCGAACGATGTGCTTGCAGGCACGAGTGGTCGTCAACGTTTGCCTGGTGATGACGATGGCCCGTCCGCGAGTGCGATTGAACGTGCTCGGAAGCGGATTCAGGTGCGTCGTTTCGCGGGACCAGCGGCATATACGGAGCATCTTTCGCACTTACGCATCGCGCACTTGACGGACTTGCACGTCGGGCGCGTCACTCCGTTTGCCGTGCAACTAGCGGCGGTTGAACTGACAAACGAAGAGAAGCCGGACTTGGTCTTGCTCACGGGCGATTTTGTTTGTCATAGCCAACAGTACCTCGACCGTCTCGAGTACCTCATCTCGCGTTTCGACGTTCCCGTCATGGCGGTGCTCGGCAACCACGATTATTGGGCAGGCGCGGATGAAGTGCGTTTGGCGCTTCGTCGCGGTGGTGCTGAAGTGCTCGACAATCGGCACACGCTGATCGGCCTTCGTCACCAGATGTTGCAAGTCGTAGGACTCGATGATGCCTACACCGGGCATGCTCGACGCGACGATGCTTTGAAGGGGTTACGCCCGGACATACCCGTGATCGCGATGTCGCATATTGCTGAAGAAGCCGATGGGCTTTGGTTTCGCGGTGTGCCTTTCGTATTGTCCGGACACACCCACGCGGGACAGATCACCTTGGCGCGTTTGCACGAGTTGGCGCTCGGTAAACTTGCTGGACACAAGTACGTTCACGGCTTGTACGGAAGCCGAAAAAACGGTGGTGATCATCTAGGAGCGGTCTACGTCGGTGCGGGTATTGGCGCGTCAGTCATGCCGCTGCGTCTTGGTGAACGTGGGCAACGTGAAGTAGCGATTTTCGAGTTGGGGTACGAACCTGGGGCGATCGATGAACATCACACCGAACAAGCGCCGTTGCCGGGGCGTCCTCCATCGGCTCGGGTGATGGCGAAACGTGCCGCAGCGGTCATTGAGAAACGCGAGAAGCGCGAGCGCAAAACGCGTTGAGAGCGCGACAAACGGCGCAACAAAACGCTACGGGAGCGTTGATTACGGATGCTGCGTGATGGGTGGACGTGACGCTTCGAATCGCGAGTGAACGAACAGCAGCACGTCGTCGCGGTGTTGCTGCACGTCGAACTCATGATGGAAAATCGCCTCGATCGTCATGTCTTCGCCGATGACGAACGTGTAGCGCCGGGCAAGACCGATAAGTGGCCACAGGACGTCGTAGGCACGAGCGATGCGTTTGTCCGTGTCCGCGATGAGCGGAAACGGCACATGAAGTTCGCCTGCAAAGCGACACTGCGTATCGAACTCGTCCGTACTCACACCGACGAGATTGGCGCCGGCGAGCATCAGTTCGTTAAAATTGTCGGAAAAAGTGCGTGTTTCTCGAGTGCAGTGAGGCGTGAAGGCTTTCGGAAAAAAGTAGACGACGGTACACAGGCCTGTTTGCTGGGACAAGACAAACGGCGCCTCTTGGTTTGTCTTGGCGGTGATCTCGGGTGCCCGGTCACCCACGTTCAGTGAAGTCATCTAGTTCGGGTGGCATCGTAGCGTTGGATGCGTGGCACGTCAGTGTCGAGTTTGCGAGATGAACGACCATGGGAGCGACTTCGAGCCGGGGACGTTGTTTCGTCGCCTTGACGGTCCCTAGAAACTCGCGTTCGTGCGCGGTGTTCGCTAGCATCGTCGTATCCGTGTTCCGACGACCTGCCCGGGCAAGCTCAGCGTATGGCGGCCAATCGTGGTCGTCGTGTCTTTCGTCGGCACATGTTTGTAACGTTTCCTGCCCATACCAGCCCGCCGTGCGTTGCGACGCATCGAGCAGGGTAGGGAGAAGCCTTCGATGACGCGAATCTCTTGGCTCTTGATCGTTCCGCTTGCACTTGTTGCGGTGTCCGCGCCTATGGCGTGTGTCGAGAATCTGACGTTCAAATATGAACCTGCCGTCGGCGGTGCCGGTGCCGTCGGCGGTGCCGGTGGCGTTGGTGGTGCCGGTGGTGGAAGTTCGACCTCCAGCGGTATGGCTGGGACGGGTGGTACGGGCGGGATGTCAGAATGCAATATGGCCAGCGATTGCATTGACGGCGAATGCAAAACCGCTATGAAGTGCGACGAAGGCGTTTGCATCTGGAATTATGTAGGTGAGGGGAATCCGACGAAATCGCAGCTTTATGGCGATTGCAAGGATCGCTTATGCGATGGCATGGGCGGTATCACGTCCGGCAACGGTGATCCGAATAAGGACTTCTACCAGTACGACTGGGGAAACCCTTGTTATCTGGATGCATGTAATGCCGCTTCGACGCCTATGCCCAACGACGGCGCGATGTGTACGACGGCATGGATAAAGGCAGGTACATGCACCAACTTCAAGTGTAACGAGTGCACGGTGGACGCTGATTGCGGAGCGAACAAGTGCAACATCAACGCTGCCACCGGCAATCGATGCCTACTGCCCACGTGC
>JANORL010000944.1:0-15053 GCA_031415295.1 Polyangiaceae bacterium
CGTCGAACACGACGCCGTGCACGCACACGTCTTGAGGTCATCGAACGCTTTTTGTCCCGCGGGCGTGCAGAACGGAGGCGCAGGCGCGACAAGACCCGTCGAGTTCACCGCTTCGATGCACTTGACGCACACTCCACCACCACTGCTACTACTTCCGCTACTGCTGCTGCTGTCGCCTGCATCGGGAACGAGACCGTCAACGCCATCGCAGTTTTGATCGACGCCATCGCCGAGCGTGTCCGTTGCGCCCGGATGGATCGCCGCGTCTTGATCGTTGCAATCTTCGTAGTTGCCATCGAATCCGTCACCATCGTTGTCGATGAACGGCGCGCCGTAACAAGCCATCAGCGTCACCGCAACGAGGCCACCGGTCGCTGCTGCGGCGATTCCTTTGACGAGCGATCCAAGTTTCAAATTCGTTTTGACGTCCAACGACTCGGTGCCGCAGTGTGGACAAGCTGCCGAGTTCGCTGGGACGAACCCGTCGCAGTGCGTACAAGTAAGAAGCATGGCCAAGGTTCCTTTTTGAAGCGCACGCACATTTCACGAACGTGCGAATTGGACTAGACTAGTCCAATGGCATCTCGTCGTATACCCATCGTCGCGGGCGACTTCTACCCGGCGTATGTCGTCTGGGAAATAACGTTGCGGTGCGATCAACCATGCGCGCATTGTGGCTCGCGTGCAGGTGGCCCTCGAAGCAATGAGCTGTCGACCCAAGAAGCGCTCGGCATTGTGGAACAACTTCGCGTGCAAAAGGCTCGCGAGGTCGTACTCATTGGCGGCGAAGCTTATTTGCATGATGGTTTTCTCGATATCGTGCGCGCTTTACGAAAAGCCGGCATTCGAGCTTCGATGACCACCGGCGGGCGGGGCGTCGACGCTGATATGGCCCGGGCCATGAAAGAAGCTGGCGTGCACACCGTATCGGTGAGCATTGACGGCCTCGAGCATACCCATGATCTCATTCGGCGCGCAAAATCGAGTTTTCAAAGTGCGACACGCGCCCTCGAATATCTACGCGCCGCGGGAATCGCCATCGCTGCCAATACGCACGTCAATCGTATCAATCGTGGGGACCTCGAAGGACTCTACGAACATCTGCGTCCGCTCGGTATCCAAGCTTGGCAAATTCAAATCACGGCGGCACTAGGGCGAGCGGCCGATCGACCAGCGATGCTTCTTCAACCGTATGATTTGCTGGACGTCGTTCCGCGCATTGCGGCGCTGAAGAAACGTGCTTATGGCGACGGAATCACGATTTTACCTGGAAACAATTTGGGATATTTTGGCCCCGAGGAAGCATTGTTGCGGTCCCTGAAGGAGGGCGGGCGTGATCATTTCGTCGGGTGTCAAGCAGGTCAACGCGTATTGGGCATTGAATCCGATGGCAGTGTCAAAGGATGTCCGTCACTCCAAACGTATGCGTATGTAGGGGGAAACCTTCGCGACAAACCATTGGCCGATATTTGGAACGAAGCTCCCGAACTTGCATTTACACGCACGCGCACCGTGGACGACTTGTGGGGGTTTTGTCGCACGTGTCCATTTGCCGACGTGTGTATGGGCGGGTGTTCGTTTACAGCGCACGCATTGTTTGGACGCCCGGGAAACAATCCTTATTGCCATTTTCGCGCGCGTACGTTGGCCGCGCAAAACAAGCGCGAACGGCTCGTGCCCACGACCCCCGCCGAAGGCAAACCATTTGATCACGGACGATTCGAGTTGCTCGAGGAAGCATTGACGGCACCCGAGCCTTCAGCGGAAATGTCAAAAGAAACGCTCGTACAATTGACCCGCGTGCCGCAACGTAGTGACCGCGTTTGAATCGCTCTCAAAACGTCCCGATCGCCGCTCCAATCGATACCGTCATGAAGTGTAGCCAGTTTTTCGTGTATCCATCGTACGTCGGTTCAGGATCGCTTTGCCCCACGGCACCTCCCGCCAAATAACGCAGATTCAAAAACATCTCGCCGTTGGCCGGTAACGCAAGTCCCCCGCGCAAACTCAAATCGACAATCGCACCCGTGACCTCGTTGTCACTCCCATTGATCACGCTGATGGGCGCGTAAAACCCATCGACCTCATACCCCAAAAACCCGCCCCGCTCGAACGAATACCGACCGCGACTTTTTAATATCGGCACCGGTCCAATGTTCCTGTTCGACGTGAAAATTTTCCCGTCCTGCGATTTGAAATCGATGGTCGCATTACGAATTTGCATGCTGAGACCAATCGACAATTCGTGCTTCGGACTCTTGACGAGATCGTACAAATAACTCGCCCGGTAAAACGGAAATCCGTACCGCAGTTCCACAGGCGTTCCTTGCGGAAATTCAGCCCCCGCAATTCGCACATCCCGCGGTAACGCCACGCTCGTCACGAGCTCGAGGGGTTGATACAGAAAAACGAATGTGTGCCGGCGCTTCAGCTCCAGTTCCAAACTCATGCGCGCAATAGCATACAGATTGTCCTGGCCACCTTCTCTGACGTAATCGAAATACGTCCCGTCGTTGCCGAATTGTAATTTGTGCGAAAGTACGGCCAAAAATCCCAGTTCCGCAACGGCACGAATTCGATACCAAGGCCCCGGAGGTTGCGGAAGGACAGGAGCGGCCGTAGACGCCGCAGGCAAAACAGACGGTTTGGCAACCGGCACCGATTCTTTCGTCTCTGTCGACGTTGGCACCGGCGTTGGCTCCGTTGCCGCTACAGGCGTCACAGCAACCGTTTCGACGGGTTTTGGTGTCAATGCAGCCGCTTCCGGCACGGGTGCAGGAGTCGCCGCCGGGTCGGTTTGTGCAAAAACGTTAGACGCCGCAATGATGCAAGCGAACGTCAGCGCGGCCGTCGCCATACGAATCGAGGATGAAGAAAACATCATGATATTGGCCTCTAAGGAAACTACGACGTGATCGTCAAGGGTGCACGGACGTCATCCTGTAGATAGTGCCCACGTCGTCACGGCATTGGCGGCGGTACCAACGGTCGCACTGTCCGGAGTTCATCCTCGAGAAACCGTTCGACCAACTGTCGCACGGGTTTGCCCGCATCGGCATCACCCAAATCGGCAGCAACGTGATCGTGCAACATCGCGAGTTCGGCGCGACGAACGAACGACGGATCGATCCGCAACGCGGCTATCCAAGACAAACCCAACACCGCGTCCCTCACCTTGCGATCGACCACGTGCTTCTTCGACAACACGACCGTGCTCACGAGACTTACGGCAGTCATCGCCGCGGTTCGATGACTCATCGGCAACGTCAACTTCGCCGCCGCAACGGCCAAGAGATCGCTCGTCACGCGATCGCCTTCAAGCACGTACCGAATGGCATCCACAGCTGGCAGTCCAAACCCCCGTGCTGTTTCCATCCGCTGCCGAGCTTCCCCATGCGCCGCCGTGATTTCCTCCGCGGGCAAACCCGTCTTTTTGCCGATCAAAAGCACCGCTTGCTCTTCACGAGGATCGGTTCCTTCGAGCATGGCCGCGACAAACGCTCCGCGTAACAAGGCCCGGGCAATTTTTGGCGGCAACCCTTCGGGCACTTCGAGCGCCGTGGCAAACACTGGCTCTTCGCTCGTCAGCTCCTTTTGCTCCGCTTCCGTCAACCCGAGCGACGCGACAAAACACCCTCGTTGCGCCCGCGCTTCCGGATGAAACTCGCCCGTCGCCGCGAGCACGGAGGCCAACGCGCGCGCGGCAAACCCTCCATACGACTTCACCCGCGCCGCATCTTTTTCACTCGGCTTGTTCGTGAACAACGATCGCATCCCACGCGCTCCGTGTTCTAGCGACACGCCTTCGTCGATCACATCAGCCATCGCGAGCCATCGTGGTGGCGCCAAAGGTGCTATCGCCGCCGACAAACGCAAGAGCCACGCATCCCAAGGGCCCATGTGTTCAGAGGGTGCACCTCGCGCAACTGATTGGAGCACCGACGATCGTCGCCTCGAAAAATCGCGCAAGAGATCGTCGTCGAGACGCGCTGTGGATGCGACGACGAAAAACGCATCGTCACAAAGATTGAGGTACGTGTTCGCGAGACATTCGTTCGGTGAACTTGCCACGATCGACTTGTAGCAAACCCGCGCGCGATGAAGAAGCGTCGTGACGCGTTCTCTTCATGTCCGCTTCGTTTGCCCGATCCGCAACGCTTGTCGGAGTCCTTCATCGAGAGTCGCGAAGGTACACGTTCCCGGAAAAACCTCACCCATCTGGACGAACACCCGCGCGACATCACCGCGCACGCCGACGATCATCGATTCAGCACCGAGAAGTGATGCCGCTCGAATGATCGAGCCCAAGACACCCGCTGCATGTACATCGACCAAACTGAGACCCGTCACGTCCACCAAAACGACACTCGCCCGATGTTTGACCACGGCGTCGAGTAATTCGGTCCGCGCATGTTCCGCACGCTCGGGCGTAATTTCTCCAATGAGCGGCACGAGCAACACTCCATTCCAAATACGCAAAATCGGTAGAGAAAGCGTTATGAGCTGCCCTCGCAATTGCTCCATCATGTCCGCGGTGTATTCGAGTTCCCGGCGTTTTTGTCCAAGCTCCAGTTCCATTTCATCACGACGCGTCTTGATCGTGTGGACGAGTTTTGCGCCGTAGACGTCGGAGGCTTGGAAAATCGCGTCGTAATAAATCTCGTCGATGATGGATAAAATGGCTAATTTGTCCAGTGCGTGAATTGGTTCTTCTTGCAAAACCTGGGACAAACCGCGTTTGAACGAAAGGAAACCACGCAACAGAGTCGACAAGCGAAATTCGAGCGACGCGCGTAGCGACGTTACATGCTCGACGAACGTTTGTAACGGCCCACGATCACCTTTCTGGATGATCGCCACATTTACGTCGATTACGCGTTGGACCAGGCCTTTGGTTTCTGCCCGCGGTCGTTTGCCCTGAAGATCGGGCGCCGTTGTTATGACCCAGTCCGTCGCGCATTCAGCAGTTTCGTCTCGCCTTCGGGTCAGAATATCCAGAAGAATTGAAGTTACAGTGGCGCGCGTACCATTTATGCGAAACGCGCGACGCTGCCTTACCCCCGTTATGATCCGCCCCCGAAGTCGAGGCGATCGGCTCACGGACGTAATGCCGCCAAAAAAGCTTGGACGAGTGCTGCAGTTTCGCGAGGTCGCTCGACTTGCACGTAATGCCCTGCGCCGGCAACGTACGCGAATCGTGAACCAGAGATTTTCACGATGACTTCAGCGCGTAAGAATGGTTCCGGGAGAAACGGATCATCGGTTCCGACGCAGATTACCGGAGCCCGAACCTTCGCGAGGGCATCACTGAATCCACCACCGGTCCACGCAGCAAATCCATATTTCACGGCCGCTGGAGACGTGCCCATGGCGATTTCGATGAGCCACTCCATCGCACCTTCGGGTAAATCTTTGCACGCCATCGAAAGGATTGTCTTGGTCGCATCGCGATTGCCTCCCGACGTCGAAAAGAGAGCTGCCGCTTCGCTCGGAAGGGCCATCCCACACGCGGGTACGGGGCACAAAAGCACGGCTCCGGCAACCCGATCCGGATGATTCGCCGCGAGCCACTGAGCGATTTGACCACCCATGCTGTGTCCAACAACAACGAATGAATTGACCTTTTCCGCATCGGCAACAGCAAGCACGTCGGCTGCATATAACGCGAGCGAATGGGCATCGGAAGCTTCAGGTTTGTCCGAATTCCCGGCGCCACGCAAATCCAAAACAAGCAGGGTCAAACCCGACCGATCGAGATGTTCGAGCAAACGGTCGTACACTTGACCGGACATCGTCCAGCCGTGAACGAAGACGACGACGCGCGAGCCTTCTCCGAGCTTGTGGTACGCGATCTTGGTCCCATCTTTGGCACTTGCGAAATTCATAAACATTTCCCTCCAACGCGGAGGATTCCATTGCTGTGTCGCGGGTTCAAGCCCAATACGGAAGCCCCTCTCAGAATACCCGATTCAGCCCATTGAGCGCCGCGACGCGGTACGCTTCGGCCATGGTCGGGTAATTGAAGGTGGTGTTCACGAAGTACAGCAGCGTATTGGCCGGACCCTTTTGGGACATGATGGCCTGGCCGATGTGAATGATTTCGCTTGCATTGTCCCCGAAACAATGCACGCCCAAAAGCTCCAGTGTTTGTCGGTGAAAGAGGATTTTTAACATTCCCACCGTGCGACCGGTGATTTGCGCGCGGGCAAGGGACTTGAACTGAGCGTGTCCAACTTCGTACGGGACGCCGGCATTGGTCAATTCTCGTTCTGTTTTGCCGACGGACGATATTTCGGGCGATGTGTAAATGCCGTTCGGAATGTCGGCGACCAGGCCGAATTCGAGTCGACCTTCGACGATGTGCGTCGCGGCAAACCGTCCTTGATCGTACGCGGCACTCGCCAGCGCGGGAAAACCTACGACATCGCCGACGGCGTAAATATGCGGGACAGCCGTTTGATATCCTTCGTTCACGTTCACGCCAATGTTTCCCCGTTTATCGACGGCAATACCCAGACCTTCGAGGCCCATGTCATTCGAGTTACCCGATCGACCGTTGGCCCATAAAAGAACGTCGGCTTTGATTTTTTTGCCGCTTTTCATATGCAGCACGACGCCGTCGCTGAGCCCTTCGACGCGTTCGTATTCTTCATTGTAGCGAATCAAGCAACCCATATCGCGCAAATGGTAAGCGAGGGCATCGACGATTTCGTCGTCCAAAAACGACAAAAGTCGATCCCGCGTATTGATCAAATTCAACTTTACGCCCAGCATCCGAAACATACTGGCGTATTCGCACCCAATCACACCCGCCCCATAAATAATCATGGATTGCGGGGTTTCGTCCATCTTCAATATGCGATCCGAATCGTAAATACGCGGATGCGTAAAGTCGACATCCGGCGGCTGATACGGACGAGAGCCGCACGCAATCACGAAATGCGGCGCAGTAAGCACATCCGTCGCCCCTTTCGGCTGACTTACTTCGACCGTAAACGCATCGACAAACCGAGCGTGCCCTTCGACGATTTCTACATCGTTTCGCTCATAAAACGTTTGGCGCATGCTCGTTTGTCGTCCAATGACGCTCGATGCCGTCCGACACAAATCTCCAAATGAAGGTTGCGCGATCGCATTCCCACGTATTCCGGGCACTTCACGCATTTCAACAAGGCGTTGAATGGCATGCCGCAAAGCCTTCGACGGAATCGTCGCCGTATGCGTACACGCGCCGCCAACCTCCGATCGATCGTCGATCACGCAAACGCGCTTGCCTTCTTTGGCACACTTCATCGCGGCCCCTTCGCCCCCAGGACCTGTACCAATCACGATGACATCAAACGTTCGAGCACTCATGGGCGCGCATGGTACGCCGAAAAGACGGCTGCGTGCAACGATCCTACTGGCCCCTTTTGCGTGCGAGAAGTGATTTGCGTTGGCGCAAAAACGCTGGTTCTGGCAGCGAGACTTCATTTGCACCCATGCAAATGCATGCCAACAACTTGATGCTACGAATTTGCATCCACGCAAACGTCGTCAACATCGATGCTCGGAGCCATTTGCACGCATGCAATCGTCGTTCAACACACGAATTGCCACCGTTTGCACGGGCGCCAATACGCTCTGACGCATGTTCGAGTGTTTTTGCATCAACGCCAATGCCATCTCACGACGAGTTTCGCTGAATTTGTGTGCGTTTCCGAAACACGTAGACATGAGCTACGGTGTATTTGTATTGGCGGCGGTCAACACCGCGGAATGGATGGTGCGATATGAAACCGCGCACACGGCTTTGGATTCAGCCTTGGCCGCTGGTCTCCGTCGTCGTAGCATTGTCGTCGGTATCGGTTTCGTCATCTTGATCGGCTTGGACGAGTGCCGACTTGGTGCGCGCGTCATCGAAGAAGAGGTCTTGCATGGGTCTGTCGCGAGGGAATTCTGCTTCGACGCGGCTCATGATTTCGACATATTTTGTAATGAATGCTTCTTTGGCCGCATTACGCAATGCGCGTTTGTCGCGAGCCGTTTGACCTACAGCGGTCCGCAGATCAATGGCGGCCTTGTAACGGGTTCGATGTTGCGCAATATCTGCTTTTTCGGCGCCTGCATCGGACCACAAATCCGTGGCCGAAGCCAACAGACCCTCGATGTCGATCATTTTCTGAATTTGTGACTCGCCCAAGAGCCGCGTCACGGACGCTGATCCATCAGGAAAGACCATGGACGCAATACGTCCACCACGCTTGCCGTCAGCGATTTCGACTTTTTGCTGGGTGAGACGAATGCGACGATCCGAAACGAGGTTTTCGTATTTCACATCGACGCGAGTTGGCAAGATCTCGAACACCGCCGTTTCATAAACTTGCTGGGACGTAGCCAATTTGTTTTTGGCCGAGTTCATTTCGCCAGCGAGCGCGGTCAGGACGGCAATTGTCGAGAACTTGCTGAACATTCGACTGGTATACGTGGCGAGTTCCAGACACTTGGAAACGGGGGTATTCATTGTGGGGGCTTGCATGGGTACTCCTGTGATGTGCACGTTACACGGCTGTTTGCAATGGTGTCAAGCGCTACGACGCAAGGAATGGTTCGATAAAAGCGTGCCCGAGGAGAAGGCAGCGGTTCGATGCGCAAAACGATTGTCGACGGCCGACGGTTCATTTGCGGTCCTCTTCCTCATCGTCCTCTTCGCCACGGTCGACCACGTGCATCGTCGCGTAATCGGCGAAGCGAGTACCTTTCAAGCTTTTCTTGATGCATTTCATCGCGATATCGGCACCTTTTTGGGGTTGGCATCTTTTTTTGTCGCGTGGTTTTTTTGAGCGCCTGCCGTTCGATTACTCCTCTATGCCTCCAATCATGATATAGGCGATGCGGATGGCGAACAGGACCAACGCCATTGGTCCCGCCAAGGTCCAACATCGAGCTTGCTGCTCGACGGCGTCGGCGATGTAGTCGAGTCGCCCGTCGCTTCGAATAACGTTGCTGATTGCGTCACGATAACGAAAAAGACGCCAGCTCAATATTGCGGCGGCGGGGCCCATAAGCGCGTAGGCGAGACCGACGAGCAATCTGAGCGCTGCTATGGGCTCATCTTCACGGGCAGCCATGAGCGCAAGGACGCCTCCAGCCATGACGAAAATGGCGGCTGAGAAGCGACTGAGAACGGCAAAAAACGAGACCCACGAACGCGTTTTCTGAAAGGAGCGTATGATGTCTTGAATGATGCTGTCGTCGTTTTCTTCTACTTCTTCGCGCGCATGTTTCTTGATGCGTTTGGTCGTTGTGGCCGTTTCTTTTGGAGTTGAGTAAGGATTGAGTTCCTGCTCTTCGCTCGACATGAATTGCTCCCTAGCCTGGTGTACGAGGATTGTCAATGTAAACCGCGGCGAGTTCGAGCGCCAATTCGTGGTTCGACTGCGCCCATTGGCGTTTTTCAAGACCGTTCGTGTCACACGGGCAATGATTCCACTGCGAAACAATGGGCTGATGAATGCATGGCTCGATTGGTGTCGTCGAAGTTGCCTACGTTTCCTCGTCGTCTTCGACCACGTCCCGTCAATGACGCGTGGGGGGTTTGCGCGCCTGCCGCGTGGGCGAGCAGAATCGGAATGGCCTTGTACACATCTGGAGGTTTCGTTTGGCTCGACATTGCCGATCGAGATGGAGCACCTGCCGCACGCAGGTCTTCCTCCAAAGGAATCAGTGCAATTCGGAGGGCTTCGACGCGCTGCGCATGTTCCTCATCCTTTTTTCGCCCGAGTTCAACATACGCATCGTATGTGCCGTTGGCCTTCATTTCCGCGTCATGCTCTGCCAGTGTGCTGTAGCCTTTTCTCGTTTTCGTCATCAGAATGGGATCTCCATGATTTTTACAAGTCCTTGTGATCTTGCCGCCTTCAACTGTTTTGATAACTTGGCGCTACGTTTTACGTTCAAAACCTTGTCCGAGATTTTGACCGGCAGACAATCACGAATCGTTAAGGGGGACTTTCACGAACTTGCCTGACACTTTGCGTTCAAAGGCAACAGGTGCAGGAGTGGCCAGCAACGTGCCTATAGTGGGGTCGATCGCTAAAATGGTGGAGGCGTTGTACATAGCGAAGTTATGAGCATCGTCCGCGTACTCCTGGCTCTCATCGCCAGAAAAGACGCGCCAACCACTGTCGTTATCATTGTCCGGCTCCTCGCGATACATGTATCCAATGCGCTTTCGCTCAATCGCAACCTTATTGCTTGCGATGATGTAACCGATCCTCATTGCCGAGCCCTCGTTATTCATTGCTCATGCCGATGACTGCGATTTGATGAACGATCTTCCAAGTGGTACAAATCATGGTTGTTTTCCGTTTCGATTACTTCCTGCCTTGTGCTTCCACGATCTCGATGGATCTGCTTTCGCTTATGCCACTCCTGCCCTGGTTTGTGCCCAATGTCGATCTCGCCTGGCTGGAGCGGCTGCCCCGAATTGGGATCCACCATTACTCCCGAAGCATTCCTGGGCTGCTTTGCCCCAATCTCCTGTCGAACGCTCTTACGCAGCTTCACGCGTTGCGTGGCTGAGTCAATCGGCGGCACGCTCGTCGTTTTCCCGCAGCTTACCCGGCCCTCCGCGAGCTTCCCAACGATGACTGCCCCGACAACCGTCACAGCGATCGCCACCGATTGCCGTGTCACCGAATAGGTATCCCCGTTATCGGCGGCCAACGATATGTTGGCCACGGGAATCAACGGATTGACCACGTTGAATGCATCGACGACATCTCCGTGACGATATGCGTCGTACATATCGAATGCCGGTTCCCATATTGGAGTCGTCCAATCATTCCAGACACCATGAAGCGCATCACCAATACCGTCCCAAATGCCGTCGCCCACGCTGGGTGCTGGTAACGCTTCTCCCTCGGCTGCTTCTCTCGGTAAACCACCGTCACCGATCGTGCCCGTATCCGTATCCGAACTCGGCGAATGAGTCCATTCAACGGCGCCGGTCGGGTCCTCGTCAATCGGTGGCGGGACGAAGCTGTCCGGATATCTGGTAATGACCGTTTGCTCAATCGTATCCAACACCTCCGGAATCGATTCACGCGACTGCTGCTGAAACCCCGTCGGATCGACCAGCGTCAACGGATTGTTTCCGACGTACGAAAACGCATTCAGCGTTTGCCCATCGAATACGTTGGCGATGACCGGATCGACATTCAGGAAGCGGCCGATGCGCGGATCAAAGAACCTGCCTTTCATGTTAACGAGGCCGAACTCGTCTTCCTCGTCGTGCGCCGTAAACCCAGGCTTGACCTTGCTGCTCGTGAACGACGCCGGCGGCGGCAATCCCCAAATCACGTTACGCCGTTGACCAAAGGGATCGTAACTGCGTTTTTCTACCTGAACGCCCAGCTCGTTGGTAATCGTTTCGGTCGATCCCAAATGGTCTACGTTGACGTATTTCGTGCCCGGTTCATTTCCACCACGCGTCACGATCGCGATCGTGCGCTCGGGTGACTGCACGTAATAACGGAATTCCTTGACGACACCGCTCGTCACTTGCTCGAACAGGTCCCCGAAGGTCAACGATTCGCTTGTCGACGTCGTTTTACGAATACGTTGTTGATCGCCGTCGTACCCAAACGTCGTCGATACCCCGCCCTTCGTGATCGTTTTCGGCAAATCGAACGGCGTGTACGTTATGCCGACACCACCGGGTCGCGTGATTTGATTGCCGACGGCATTGTACCCGAACGTTTCCCCAGGCGCATTCGTGACCGCGTGCGGATGCGCAGGATCCGTATACGATAAGATACCCACGTCCGACTTCGACGTCAGGTTTCCATTGGCCGCGTATCCATACGACGTATCACACGCTGCATTCGGATTCTCGGTTGGCGAGAAATACGCACACGTCAACCGATCCAAACCGTCGACCTTGAATCGTTCGGTCTTCTGTTGCGGCTGCAACGCATCTGTGCGGCTCTTCAAATTGAGTCGCTCGTCAAAATCGTACGACAATTGCTGAATTGTCGACGCGCCTTTCGTCGTCGTGATGCTTTTCAGCGTTTCTTTTGCATTGTCGTAGCCGCGTACGGTTTTCGTGCCATTGCCGAACAGTTCTTCTTTGTACCGTCCTGCATTGTCGACGTCTTTCAATTCCCAATATGGATCCGTCGTCATTTTGTCACGCACGCCAATACGAAAGCCGTGTGTGTCGTAATCGTAGGCCACGCCGAACGGTTCTTCGCCTAGCGGCTGCGGGTAATCCAGTGTTTTTACGTTGCCGACGTCGTCATACAATAGACGCGCGGCAAAGATATCACCGCCCACCCCAAGCTTTACCGACTCGGTTTGCCCGCGTTTGTTGTAGCCATATGTTTTCACGCCATCCGGGCTGACAACAGAAAACAGTTTGCCAATACCGTTGAGCGCCGTGTCCCAAGTCCACGTTGTCGTGGAAACTTGCGCACCTAGCTTATCCGTGCGCGTTTTCGTTCGTCCAAGCGCATCGAATTCCCAAGTGGCCACGCGTCCCAGCGCATCCGTTGACGAAACCAAGTCGCCAAACCCATCGTTGACGTAATGGGTTGTACCACGGTCCGGTTCATCGAGTTGTCGCACTCGGCCAAACGCATCACGTGTCCATTTTGTGACGGCATTGCCAGGATCAGTCGCCGTGTACAACGCGTCGAACGGACCGTACTTGTATTTTGTTAGGCCGTTCTTTGCATCGGTGATGGTGACCGGCCGACCCAACGTATCGATCTGCGTGCTCGTGTGTTTCAACAACGGCTCGTCCATATCAACGAGAAGCCCGTCGTACTTCGTCGTGGTCACCGCATTCCACGGCGTCACGTGGCGAATCTCGCGTCCCACTGCATCGAATTCATAGCTGTCAAACTTCAACAACGCGTCGGGCGTGCCCTCCGCAGTGGGCACTGATCTCTTTGCCACGTTTCCACTCAGCCGGTCGTACTCGATCACCTGCATCACGCGCGGCGTATTCGCTTTGACTGCCGGGCCATGCGAAAACGTGCGAATCGGTCGCCCGAGGCTATCGACAATCGTTTCGTCGTCAGCGCCACCCGTTGTCGTCGTGCGTTCTTTCAATCGCCATACGCTGTCGATTTTCTCGCGTGTCGTCACCGACTTCGTGAACGATCCATCGGGATGCGTTTCCGATTCCAATCGCCCAAGGCTATCAAAGCTCCATTCCGCACTCACTCCATTGGGATCCGTTTGCTTCTTCAAGACTCCGAGCGCTTTATCAAACACCTGCGTCGTTTCGTGCCCCAATGCGTTGATATGCTTGATCGGAAACAGACCGTCGTTATCGTAAACAGTCGTCGATTCGCGCTTGTGCCCAAACACGTCCGTTACCGTCACGTGCGTGATGTTGCCGAACTTATCGCGCTTGTACGTGACCGACAACTTCGTATCGTCTAGGTTATCGCTACTCGAAGTCGATTCCGTTTCCACCTCGCCAAACTCGTTCGTGGTGCGTGTGACCGTGCGACATTGATTCAAGCCCGAACCCGTGCTGCATTCCGTTTGCGTATCGGGCAAACCAAGCATCCATTTGCCGACGTCGTTCTTCACGGTCCGCGTGATGTGGAACGAGGCGTCAACGCCAACCGTTGATGCCTTCACTTCGAGCACGTTGTGGAATTCATCGAAGTCCAAAACGTCAACGGTCGCGTCGCGAAGCATTGTCGCGTTTTCAAGCGTCTCGACGAGGCCCACGTATGCGGCAATCGACCCCGCGCCGGAAAACGATCCTTGCATGCGTCGCGTGTGCGTATTCGTGGCGAGTGTAAAAAACGTTTGCCCGTTGTTCGTCGGCACCAGTTCGAGCGTGCGATCCGTAAAAGCCATTTCGACTTGATCCGGATTCGGTTGCGTCGCAAGTCCAGGCGCCCAGCGCCATAACTTCGTGACTTGTCCTGCGAATGGGTACACGTCGCGCTCGCCGACCTTGACTTTGGTGCTGTTATCGTAAAACGTCGCCGTCGTCGCGCCGGTATCCACATCCACGAGGATTCGCTCGCCAAATCCAAGCCAGCCATGCAAACGATCCAAACGCCCGTCGCGATAACGCAGGTCGTACCGGCGCACGCCGCCTTGTCCGTCGTTGACCGCATATCCGCTGACAACGCGTTTCGCGCCAGCCACACACTTTCGCGGATAGTTGCAATCATTCGCCGAATCTGAGTGCGAAATATAAAAATCTTGTTCTTTGGCCGGTTGGCCTTTCGCCTTGGCATCGTTGATCAAGTGCGCGTATTCAATCGACACATTCGGCACGAATCCAGGTTCGTCGGGATCGTGATCGTTGGACGCATCGGAAAAGCCCACGAGCACATCGGGATCGACCGCGCGATTTTTAAAAATGTGCAGCTTTTTCTTCAGGAAGATGGCGACATCCGGCGCGCCGTCGCCATCGAAATCAAGAATGCGTGGCCCGCGCGGATCGGCAATATCCACGACGTCACCAAGCACCGCTTCGAATGGAATGCCCGTGTCGATTTGCTCGAAGGTAAAACCGTTTTTGCCACCCGTTGCGCGCAGAATAAGCCAGCGTGGAACCGTTGGACTGATTGCGTCGAGCATCGCAAGGAGCAAGTCCGCCTTTGAATCGCCGTCGACGTCGAGAGGTTGAGCCAAATGAAAATACTTCGCTTGCGAGACGGAACCATTCCAAGGTAAACTCTCGACTGGTTTGTCGACAAAACCCAACCCTTTGTTGATCCACGTCATCAGGCGGCCATCGGCCGCGCGCGGTTGAATCGCATCGGGCAAACCATCGCCATTGACATCAACGAATACGACGCGACCTCCGGTCGGCAACCCCGTATCAAATACCTCCCACGTCACATCCGTTTTGCGACGATGAACGTCATACGTTCCGCTCCGTTCCATCGGCGCGCCGCCTTGACTCAAGAAGCCCGGTACAATCAAATCCGTTAACGAATCACGATTTGCGTCAACGGTAAACACTTCAACGCCACACGGAATGCCCCATAACGTTTCGATAAACTCGCCTTTCGGATCGAATCCCCCAAGCT
>JANORL010000945.1:0-19729 GCA_031415295.1 Polyangiaceae bacterium
GTCCGACTGGCGCAACGGGTGCACAAGGTCCCATTGGGCCCACCGGCGCTACGGGTGCAACCGGCTCAACAGGTGCACAAGGTCCCATTGGGCCCACCGGCGCTACGGGTGCAACCGGCTCAACAGGTGCACAAGGTCCCATTGGGCCCACCGGCGCAACAGGCCCGACAGGCACCACGGGCCAAGACATCGTCGCGGCGTACAGCAGCGCAGCAGTTACCGTCACGCCAACGACTGCGTTTACGGCGATTCCCGGCATGTCGCTCGTGACAACGATACCCGCAACAAGTAAAGTCCTGATTTCGACATACGGTGGAATGCAAACGACATCACCCGACCCCGGTACGGGATTCAGCAGCGTCGACGTCGCTATTTTCGTCGACGGCGTCTTATTGCCCAATGGTGGTTACTCGCGCATCATTGCAGCAAATAACTCTGGCGTCACCGGCGTATTCGCATATTGGGCTTTCACCGCAGCGCCGATCATTGCCGCCGGCGCACATACGATTACCGTCCGCGCCCGAGGCAATGGCATCGGCCAAAATGCAACGGTTGCGGGAAACAGTGCCAGCGTCCTCGAAAGCGAAGTCAACCTCACGATTCTCAAGCAATAAGTTCGACCAATCAGCCGCTCGTGAGCTCCGACAAACCCAACGACAACCGTTTCTCGTGGCTCATGGGGGCCACGATTCTCAATACGGTGCTGAGCCTTGGCGCTCTTGGGCTTTGGTTCTTTTCGCCAAACCGAGGTCGCGACGGTTTGCCTTCGGCCACTTCGACGAATACATCGGCGCCTTTCCCCGTTGCTGCCCAACCGCCCCCTGGCCCTCCCAATCGATTCCCCCAACGTCGACCGGGACAAGCGGCACCCTTGCCCGCACCACCGGACATGCCTGCAGGCGCATTACCGCCCGCTCGTTTCGACGCTCGAGGTTTATCGCGAACAGGCAACTTCAAAATCGCTCCATCTACGCAAGCCCTTGCCGACCGATTACACCTCGACGCACAAATACTCGCCCAAACCTTTGCCGACGAAGCGGGCGAACTTCCCCCACACGTGGCCAAACGCCTCGAACATGCCTTCGATTCGTCAACGTCGCTCGCGAAAACTCGCAAGCTCGACGAATCACAATCGCAATCGGTCGTCGCGATTCTGACGTATTACGAATTCAGCGTATTACGAGAAGAAAAAGCGGCCGCGCCTGGTCCCGCGGATCCGTCACGTATCGAATCGATCCGCAACGAGATTCTCACCGACATTCGTACGACATGTGGCGAGGATACCGCCAAAGCGACCGAACTCGAAATCGATCGGTGGTAAGAAGGTATTAAGCAGTTGCCCGAAAAATGGTGAATCGACTGCATCGCGGTCGATTCATGCACGGGTCAAGGGACATTGTCCCTTGCGCAGGTCGAGGGGCGCGAAGCCCCTCGTGTCGTGTCTGGGGTGAAACCCCGTTTACTTCGACTTGGCGTGCGCCTGCCAATGCTCGCAACGCCTGTAGAACACCCTCCGACAAACAGCGTATCAGTTGCGGCGGCGACGTCCGAGCAAACCGGCCAATGCAGCGAGTGAGACGAGCGAGAAACCAATAGGCGCATCCGATGAGCCGGGGATCGTACAGCCGCAGCCGTCATTATCCGTGATAACCGGACCAGCGGCCTTACCGCCTTCGCCGCCGCCGCCACCGCCACCACCGCCTGCACCACCAGCACCCGGCGATTGCGTCATCGTAAAGTCAAGATCGGTGTAGCCGCCGTCGATGTCAGCCGTATTGACGATCATGATGTAGGCGTTTTTCGCGCCCGGCATAACCTCGACTTTTGCCGAATACATCGTGAACCCTTGGGCGTCCGCGCCGTTCGACATGGGGGCGACTTTCATCACGTCCGCGCTCGTGGCGAGTGGCTTTAACGTGAATTGAATGGGTTCGTCCGCAATACGCACGAGCACTTGCGGGGTAAATTCACCCATGGGTCCGCCGAATCCTCCGGTGCTGAGGGTTCGGGCACGGAAGTCCACCGTAATCGAATCGGTATCGGCAGTCAGAGGCACGTGCACTTGAACCACGCCGGGGGCATACCCAAGTTTGCTGCCGCCGAGGTTCGCTGTTGATTTGCCCACGCCAAACCATATGGCGATGCCGGGGCCCGCTACCACTGGACCTTGCATGGGTTTGTCTTTGTATTCGAGAATGCGTGCGCATTCTGGCAAAATGCCGCGGTTGGTGAACGCATCCGTGAGTTGCGTGGCTACCGTCGCACCGAGCGTTGGGCCCATTTTGACTTGCTCGATGATCATCTTGGCGAACTCTTCATATCCAAGATCGCCCGTGGGTGCTGCGGTCATCGCACCAAAGACGGCGAGGTCGAAATCGCGTCGAATCTCGACGGCCAATTTCGAGCGCACGTCCCACAAGCCGCCAGAAAAGAGCGTAGCGTCTTGATGCACTTCGCCACCAATCGCATTCGGACACGCATCGGGATTGGCGAGACTTCGAATGGCTTTTGCGGTCGGATCCGCATCGAGAATTGCGTATTCGCCGATGTCAGGGTCGCCCGTGATGGCCGCGGCGAAATAATCAGCAATGCCTTCATTCATCCCGCCAGGAGACAAACTGATGCCGTATTTGTCGTGGTGCGCTGTCCCGACGAACCCGACGGTAGCATTGACGGCCGCGTGCGTGAATTCATGGTAGATGACGTCGGCATCGTACGCATAATCCTTGATGGGGCCTTGCCCGAACATCATCGCCGCACCCGTAATTCCGAAGACCGATTGCAGCGAGAATTGACCAGGAGGTGAAGCAGGCGCGAAAAACGCATTTTGGAACGGCTCGAATGGAATGGTCGGATCGCCCGCCGACGTGAGGTCGCCAGCCAAGAGACCCGCCGGAAGCATGAGATTCGCCACCGCGTCAATCGGAGCGCTCTGTACTTTGAACGTCGGATCGAAGGCGCGGAAGTAATCATAAGCCACACGGGTGTGGTGATAGATGTGCAGCTCCCCGAATGAATCCTCGGGTGCATTGTCTGCGGCCGGTTTGTCGCCGAAATCAAGCGTCATGGGATCAGCAACGGCAGTCTGTTGCAAATCGCAAATGTGCAAGCTGAGCGGAAAAGGAACGCCCGGAATCGTAATCTGCTTGGTCATTTTCGTGTCGACGCAGTTCTTGGCCGTGACGAACTCATCGGTCAGCGTCGTCGCTCCAGCGGGCAACGGCAACGTGACATTCGCGACTTGCGGCGATTTCACGGGATTGGAAGGAAAAACCTCCGCCTGGTGTACGGTGAGCGCGGCATTGTAATGCGCTAGAATGACCCCGGTTTTCGCATCGATGACCGTGACCGGTGCATACGGCAAACCGATCGACGGCGTGTAGAATTGCCACGCCAATCGCTCGCCATCACCCGCAGGCCAAATAACAAGTTGCCCCGCTTGGGGATCCGCAACGGCACCGGCACGCTGCGTCGCGGTCGCTGCAGCCGTCGTCGCATCCACCGTCGGCGTGATGTCCGTTGGAAGATCGTTCGCAAATCTGGCCGCGACGATGTGCGCTACGCCCTTCGCGTCGAACGTGACCGTGGCACTGCGATCCATTACTGGAAGACCAGCATGCGTCTGGGGCAACTTGACGATGCGCCGACCGTCACGCAGCGATGTGATGCGTGACGTTCCAAAGACGACGCTCTTCGTCGCCGGTGCACGTTCCGCCAAGACAACCCGTGCCGCCATGTCGATTGCCACGGCATCCGCGCCTGGCTTGATCACAGCAGAAGAAAACGAACCGACGTCAAAGACGGCAGCTGGAGGCGCAGCAAGAGCCGCTCCACCGACGAAAGAAAGCAACATCCCAGCCGACAAACCGAGGAGTAAGCGCATCGTGAACCCCTTCATGTACGAAGTTCGAGGTCGAGCGCGACAAAACGCGCGCCCAACGACGATCGTAGAGAGTTCGCCCAGCCGAAGAAATGCCTGAAATCCTGCCGCAGTAACGGACGTGGCCCAACACGCGGAAATAAAAAAAAGCCGGCGAACCTTTCGGCTGCCGGCTTTTCTCATCGTTGTGCAGTTGTGCGAAGGAGGGGACTTGAACCCCTACGGTGTTACCCGCTAGCACCTCAAGCTAGTGCGTCTGCCAATTCCGCCACCCTCGCTTGGTCCTGGCTCGGGCGCGGACACTAATGACTCTCAACTCGATGTCAAGAAAATTTCTCTGCACATGATTAAAAACAGATGTGATTGTAAATCAAAACACATGCTGCGTACGTAGTGAAAGTGACCCATCGCAGGTTTGGTGGTTTGCGGGTCGTTATTTCGTAATTTCTGTAACTATTTCGTGGATTTCGAACGGTTTGCGCACGTAGCTGACGTTCCACTCCGCGGGCAAACCTTGGACCGGGTTGGGGCTGCCCGAGATGATGACGATACGGCTGTCGCGGTTGGCATCGCGAATGCTTCCGATGGCGCTCACGACGTCGTCGCGAATCGGTGACAGATCACATAATACGGCGTCGAACCGATTTGCGGCGAGGACCGATTCGAGTTCAGCACGAGTGCGCGCGCGCGTGAGGTCTGCGCCGCGATTGCCAAGTGTTGCGTCGAGCAAGTCGAATACGGCGTCATCATCTTCGACGACGAGAATACGACGCCCAGACATGCTGAATCCTGGTTTGCTGTGCGGCCGAGGCGTTGTTGGAAGCATGGAGATGCGTCGAGGCCAGTGGAGCTCGAAACGCGCTCCAGGTTCGGCGCGGACGAGGTGCAACGAACCTCCGTATTCGCGAGCGAGACCGGCGGCGTAACGCAAGCCGATCCCTGCTCCGCCAGCTCGTGTCGTGACACCTGCGTCGATCAAGTTGGCGCGACGTTCAGCGGGAACACCAGGGCCTTCATCGGTCACTCCAAACAGAAGTTGTCCGGACGTACCCGCGGTTGCATCGAGAAAAACGGTGCCTTGGGCCGGAGATACCGCGATGGCGTTGAGCAAAAGGTTGGTGAGGATCTGCAAGATGATCGAACTGTCCATGAGTTGCGCATCATCGAGTTGCGAATGGATCGACATGTGCAGGCGCACGCCGGCTCGAGTTGCTTCGGGTTCGCATCCCGTGATCGCGTCGCGCAGAATCGCTTCTGCGGCACACGGCGCATCGTCTGGAACATCGGCCCCGATAGCTCGTCGAACGATTTGTCGTGCGTGACGTCCTCGTGCTGCGGCGATGCTCAGCGCATGTTCAACGGATG
Organism: Polyangiaceae bacterium; assembly: GCA_031415295.1. Taxonomy (GTDB): domain Bacteria; phylum Myxococcota_A; class Polyangia; order Polyangiales; family Polyangiaceae; genus Polyangium. Next base: position 5,246 of record JANORL010000945.1, read on the forward strand.
GGTCCGCATCGAGTTCGATGCGTGCACGATCGATCCATCCAAGCACCACGGTGAGTGCATTGGATACTTCGTGCAGTGCGCCGGCAAGGTCGCGATCGTTGTGTCTTCGTGATGTCGAGTCCGTGTCGATTTTCGAAGACTCGTGTGAAGGTGCGTCGCTGTGAAATGCCAGCGACGCGCGCGAGCCGATCGCTTGGTCCTTGCCGCCCGTGTCGGACTCCGCCACGTCACCAGCGTATCCCAAATTGTCAGCGGCTGGATAGGCCTGCAAAGCAAAGCTGTGGGGTATTCGCGATCGTCCGAGGTGCGGCGTCGATGCGCGACGTTACGAGTTACTTCAGGAGGGACGGAGCCAGCGGCAAGATGAAGCGGCCGTCGGGATCGGTGATGGTTTCGCCGATTTGAATAACGACCATGCTGTCGAAACCAGCGGCCATCACGGGCATCCACGCGCGTACGGTGCCGCTGGCGACGATGGCGTTGTTCGGGCTGCGCACGACGCCTCCTACGATGGCGGGATACGAAAGGGTGAGCGACGGGAGGTCGAACATTTCGGCGCCATCGGCATTCGGTTGGACGGGCAATTGTGAGCGGACGAGCCAAGGAAAGAGTGAACTTGGGGGTGGAACGACGAGCAAATCGACGAGGCCAGGATTGGCGAGCAGTGAAAAATATCCGGTGGGGCCGAGTGACGAGGAGGCGATTTGCGAGGTGGGTCCTTCGGCCACGAGGTGACTCGATAGATAGGGCCGTGCGGGTGAACGTGACGGGTAGACAGTCGCAGCTGCTGCAATGAGCGGCATACCGTTGGGCAAAGTGACCATGCCCGAAATGGTGGACTTGTCCCGAATGACGAGCCCTTTTCCGCAAATGCAATCATCGCTCGTCGTGATTTCCCAATCATCGGCCGAGACGGCTTTGGTCGTATCGAACGTCGGATGCGCAATGACTTTGTATTTGCCCGGGGGCAATTTCGTGGCGAATCGGCCATCTTGATCGGTATCGACGACGATGGTGAAATTGGCATTGTTCGAAGCACTGCCGGACAATTCGACGCTGCGGAACGTGATTGTTGCGACAACCGGGCTGCCTTGTGTATCGACGACGAAAGCATCGACGTCGCGTCCGACAGCATCGAGATCGACGAGAACGAGATTGGCGTCGATTTTTTCGGCATTGGGATTGAGCGGGCTGAGGGCGGCAATATCCCAGAACAGTCGTGGAGCATTGACGCCGTCGGGTGGCCTCAGCCGCAGCACCGGTGACGTGTCGGGCGTACCATTCCAAAAATATTCCAGGCTGTAGTTGGCGTAAAGGTTGAATTGTTCGACCGTGAGAACTTGCGTAGCCGAAATAGGTTTGCCTCGTTTGGGTTCGACGACCTGAATGGACCAACCGGTCAAGTCTTGTCCTTTGGGAAAACCCACGGAGCCGGCAATGGTGTGTGGCGGTGTCGTGAGGTGCAAATCGAGTTTGCCACCTTTGGATACGTCGAGTTCGCGATGAAACGTGGGAGGTGGCGGTTCGGCCGAACACCCTTTGGGGACACGTGGAATCACATGCATGTCGTAAATGCCTTCGGGCAAATCGACCACATAAGCATCCTTTTCGCCGGTGATGACTACCGCTTTGCCTTCATGATCGGGCAAACCGTCATGGGGCGCATTGCGATAAAAGATGAAGTCGGCGGGTAGCTTTCGCGAGACCGGTAAGGGACAGCCTTGGTAGTCGTAATCGACGAACAGCTCGATGGGTGAAACGACGGATTGAGGTAAAACGATATCTCGAGCGACGACGATGCCCGTTGCGGATTGTGCCGTGAGGCCTCCGCCGCCAAACGGCACGAGAAATGACGTTCCGGCGCCATAAGGCGCTTCCGTTGAAGGTTGCACTTCCAAAATGAGTCCTGGAAGATCCGCGTTTTTGGTTACGCACGTGGGGCGACCGCCCACGTCGACACAGACGCCGTCCGCACAATCCGCATTGGCGGAGCATCGATTCGTTACGGCATCCAAATCTCCACCAATGACCACGCAACCGGATAGCGCAGTGAGGGCCATGAGATGCAATGCAATCGAATTCAAGTTATATTTCATTTTATTTCTCCTGCGATTTCCTCGACTTTGACGAATCAAGCCAAATGTCATGGTTCGAGAGGACAAGTCGCATCGGTGGCTGGACAATCCACCAATGTTGCCGGACACTCTCCTACGTCGCATTGCCGAAAATGCCACGTGATTTGACTCGAATCATTAAGATTTTTGGGGCAACCACTGGCCGTGTCGAACGCATGGGTCGTGACCAACGTCAGCCGATGACAGCCCGGTTGAATCGGAAATACGCCGTCCACCCATCGAACTCCCAGCAGTTGCCGCGGACCATTGGCCAATGTGCCAGGTGCCAATTCAGGAAATGTCTGAAGCGCGAAACGGAAAGGCTGACCCAACGCATTCGTAATGCCGTAATCCACGTACAGGGCAACCTTGACGTTTTCTCCGGCGTCTTCGGAAACCACCGACGCCGTGACCGCAAACTCCCCAAGCCCTTCATCCCCACCCAAAAGCAAAATACTTCTCGGATCAGGATTGAGTGCTGATGCAACAATGATGGGCGGCGATTGCGTCGGTTCGTACGTCACCGGATCCGCCGTCACGAGGCATCCCGATGCAAACAAAGCCAAGACGAGCGTCGACGAGCGATTTGCACCTACCAAAAGCTGCCTCCTCATGCCTTCTACGATGACCAAGGCGATGCTCCAGAGCGATCTTCGGGCCATGGGGACGAATCAAAGGAATTGGCCGAAAACCATCGTAGGGGAATCGGTCTACCCTGACAACGCTGTCAGAGGTTGTTTATCAGGCGTTGCGAGCGTTGTGATGCTAGGGGGGACGACGTAGCGCACATATCGTACGCTACGTCCGACCGACCGACGCATCGCAACGCGTAGCAGCCCAATAAATACCCTCTCAGACTTTGGTGCACATGTCGAGAGCGCCGTTCAACGATTGTCGTCGAGGTTCATCGACGATCGTCAGGTCGGCCGAATGGATTGCGCAGCGCGCCCTTTTCGAGGATCCGCAGAAGGCGCATTCCAGCGAGCTTCGGCGTATTCGCTGCGTGTGGCAAGGCGCACCAGCTCCGCAATTTCGGCATGTCTCTCACATGCGCGCGCCAGGCCGTCGGTTGCCGTGAGCGGCACGTCGAGCGATATTCCTTGCTCAGCCACGACCAAACGCAGGGCAGTCGGCAAATCACCACACGCGAAAAGCCCGGCGCGTCGCGCAGCTCGTCGAGATGCCTCGAGCGGCAATTCGTAGGAAGGAGTGACGCTTGTTGCAAAAATTTCTCGCAATCGCCGATCCGCTCGGGGATTAACGAGTTGCCACAAATCTTGTCCCAGACGGGCGACGGCGGGATCCGTTTTGGCAATCGAATCCACCGGACCAAATGCCGCTTGAAGTGCCGAGATGAGCGTCCGGAAATTCTCCTCGGGCAAACCTCGAGCTAATACGTATTCGGACGTCGTGCTGGCAATTCCTGTACCGAGAAGGTAATGAAGCTCGGCGGTATCTCGCAAAACGTCACCCACCATCAACATGGCGGGCGGCATCAGCAAGGCGATTTGCATGGCCAGCGGCGCACCCACTCCACCTTGTGTTGGTGCCAATCGACGGTGAAACAAGGGCGTACGCGTCGCACCAAAAATTCGAATGACGCTGCCATACGCTTCCCCGAGAGACGTCGTCGTGCCTGGTTGAACACGAATTGCACCCGAAAGCCCATAATGCGTGGGTTCACGACGATAACGCCCAGAATCCCAGGTAATCGAAAGAGCTTCATCGAGCGGCGTTTCGAGCGGCCGGAAAAGAAGCGCCAGCACGAGTTCGGACGAAGTCATGAGCGCGGACAAGGGCGGTGGCGCCAAGGGTGTTTGTAATGAATCAAATCCACGAATCACGTGCTCGACGGCCCGAGTATACGCGTCGTTGTGGTCGGTTATGGCTGCTCGACGCAGATTTTCAAGGACCAATCGATCGCCAGGACGAATCGCAGCTTGCTGCTTGCGCACGGCGAGTACGTCGCGCGAACGTTCCGTCGAATCAGCTGAATAAAGTGTTACGAGCCGATCGCCCGCTTCATAAGAACCCGCTGCGAGTTGCGCGAACAGTGACGTTTCGTCCGCTGGTTCGCCTCCAGATGCGCGAGACGTATTTGCTGGCGGTGACGTCGACACCGATGACGAAAACACGTCGGCCACAGGTTCCTGCGCGGGCAAAATGGTCGGAGGATCGGCGCGTTTTTCTGCAGGTTTGACCGCAGGAGGCACGACGGCAGGGGTCACCGGCTTGGTTCGAATGGCAGTCGTCGCCAGCGGAATGGGAATGTCGTCGAAATCTTCGGATTCTTCTTCTTCCCACTCGACATCCAGAACCGGCGCTTCGTTCGCGGTTTTTTTCGGACGAAGCCGCGTGATTTCGTCGTCGATTTGGCTCGCCAACGCGCGGTCGCTGGTAGCCAGCGGAGCTGCTTCGGAAAAGAAACGAATCGCGTCTTGGGGATCTGTCGCAGCAAGCAACCGACCGAGTTGCACCAGAAATCGAGCCTTTTCGATTCCGGTCGATTGTCGAATGAGTTCATCGAGAGCGTGACGTGCAGCGTCGGGTTCGCCGTGTTTCGCGACAAACTCGAGCTTACGACGCAGGGCCATCGGACGCGTGTCGGATTCCTCAGCCGCGATTTCGAGCATACGTGCCGCAAACTCGAGTTGTCCGGCGCTCATCGCCGCTTGTGCTGCGGACAGAGCGACGCGGCCTCGTGACCGCACGCCACGCAAATTCCCTTGCACTGCGCGCTCGAAAAGCTGCACGGCGGCGTCGAAATTCTTGTTTCGGACCAGCCGTTCCGCCATGCCCAGCGCAATCAGTGGTGCATTTCCGAGTTCCGCGTGGCGCTTGTTGAGTTCTCGCATTCCAGCGCCGCGGCCTTGGACGACGTCGAGTTCTTCGGCCAACAGGAAAACTTGCAGTTCGAGCTGATCGCGCGACAGATCCCCGGCAATACGCGTGAGTTCTTCAATGGCAAACTGCGCTTCACGCGGCGTCCCGGTTCCGCGAATTCGATATTCCAAACGGCGCAATTCAAGCACGGCTTCCGCGGAGTGCGGAGCAAGTTGCACAGCTCGGCGCGATCGTTCGAGTGCCAATGGATCGTCACCGCTGGCGGAGGCCAAGTGCGCAGCTTCCAGAAAATACGCTGCTCGTTTTTCCGCTGGTTGCGACGTGGCATTGGCCAATTGTTCGAGCGCATCAGATTGAGCGCGTACGTCACCCTGTTCCCGGGCAATGGCTCCACGCAATTCAATGACCGTTTCTCGCGGTACCACAGAAGCCACGCTATCGAGCATGACTTGGGCCGCTTTGGCATCGTGCCCGGCAAGGTACGCACGAATGGCGTACACGGCGGCTTCCACGCGTGTGTTTTTTGCCGACGACGATTCACGCACCTGTTTCCAAAGATTCGCGGCGAGCAGCGGTTTGCCGAGCCGTTCATGGAGCAACGCCAACGATTGCATCGCTTCAGTGTCACCAGGCGTTTCAGAAAATAATGCCAGGAGTTCGTCGCGGGCTTCTTCGTGACGATTCAGGTGTTGTTCGAGAATGTTTGCGCGATTTTTGCGGAGCGTGAGTTTTCGTTGCGGTTCGGGCGTCGCTTGAATGCGTTTCGCAAGAATGGCGGCAACCGTCGCGTGGTCGCCTCGTTCAAGCGCTTGCGCCTGTTGTTGTTCGAGCGATAGCGGAGCCTCCGGTAGGCTCTTGGTGGTGCTCGGGGCGGCCGTTGCGGGAGCGGCGGTGCTTGCTAAAGCAACGTTTGTCGCGGCAATAAATCCGCTCGGTTTTCTGATCGGCGCAGCTGGTTTGACGGGGTCGTTGTCGCCAGTTCCACGTTTGGTGGCCGTCGCGCTACGTACTGGAACGTTGGTCGCAGTTGCACGCTTCGTAATCGCTGCCGTGCTTTGCGACACGGGATCGGCGAGCCCAAGCTTGGTGCGTATGGGACCGGATGGCATTTCGCCAAGTTGTTCACGCAGCCGATCCATTTCGCGCTGCACGGTTCTTCGTGCCACTTCGTCCGGGGTCATATCGACGAGATGCCCGAGAAGCGTCAATTGCAGTTGTTTGTCTCCTGTTCGTCGAGCCAAACGCAACGTCGCAACCATCAAGTCTTTGTCTTTGTCGACCAGTTGCGAAACACGCTTCAGCGTTTCCAGCGCCCCCACGTCATCGCCCCGATTGCCGAGTAGCGAAGCCAGATCCAGCGCCATGCGTACACGCACGGCTGGCTCGAACGCGGTTCGTTCCACTTCCTTGGTCAGCAAGGTTTCGACGTCCGCAGCGTTGCCAGAGAACGACAAGAGACGCCGCATCGTCGACACCACGGTTTCCCGTTGTGCTGGCTGCATGAGGTTCGATTCGAGCGTGCGCTTCAGGAGAGTGATCGCTTCCGGCCATGCACCGGCACGTTCCTTGGCCTCGGCGATACGCCCAAGAGCCGCGGCGCGTTCGTCTGGTGAAACCGCCTTGTCGAATTCTTTCGCGAGAGCTGCGTCACCCGCTGCACGTACGGCGACGTCGGCTTCACAAATGAGTTGGTCGTCTTCGGAGGCACGACGAACGGCCTGCACGAGGAAAACAGCCGTATTACGCACGTCACCAACGCCGCTTGCGAATTTGCTGCCCAACGTGAGCAATGCACTACCCACGCTCGTGTACGGCTGAATCGCAACGCCGAGGAGTGATTCGACAAACTCCTTCACCGCTGTCGGTTCTGCGGCCGTGACGCTCGATGTAAATTGGAGGATCGATGCGTATTCGTCGATGTCCCCGTTCGCAGTGATGGCCTTTTGCAGCAGCGCGAGGCCCAGCTTGTGCGCTGTGAGCGCGCTAAACGCGACGCGAGCGAGGGCGAGGGCCGCACGCGCTCCATCAGGTCCCTCCGCTTTTTTCAACGACGCAAGCGCTGCACGCTCGAAACGCATCGAGAGAATGTCGGCGTCGTCGCCCTGTGAAATCAGCTGACGAATGACGGTGCCCACTTGATCGATCGTCGACGCATCCGGCCGCGCCGTGATGGCGCGCAACAGCAAATTGCACCGCACACGTTCGGGTTCTTCGCCTGATCCAGCCATCGATGCCGCGCGCAAAAGCCACGTGGCGCGAGCTCCAGGCGGTGCAGCATCGGCCACGCGTTGAATGGCCTCAATGGCGTCCGATGGATCGCCCGATCGTTCGGACAAACGCGCCATAAGCACGTACGCCGTTCCTTCGGACGGGACGGCTTCGAAGGCCGCAACGGCGTGACGCATCGCCGCAGCTGCGGCCCCGCGACGTTCGAGCTGGCGCGCTCCACGGTAGTGCGCCGCGCGTCGCCCGTAACAACCCAGCGCTGCGCCAGCGAGTACCTTGTAGATGCGATCCAGCGTCTCGACACCAGACGGACCATCGGATGCTTTTTCGACAATCGCCACCGCGTCGGCACGCGATGGATCAATTTGGATCGCACTCGCGGCAATCTCCATCGCGCGCATCGGCAGCTTGTGTGCGTACGCCAGGTTTGCCGCTTCGATGAGCAGCGCGGCATGACGCTTCGGTTCTTCGAGACGCGCGGCGCGACGAATCACCGCATCGAGACCCGCTTCGGGTCCGGCAAACGTCATCAGATCGTGCGCATACCGCACCATGCCCCCTCGCGGTGCGGCTTGTGCGGCCTTGAAAAACGCTTGCTCGGCGCCCTGCATGTCCTGCGCCAAGTCCCACTTCACACTGCCCAGTTCGCGCAAGGCCATCGCCAGGTTGTCGAGTTGCGATTGCTCGGGACCGTCGGGAAGTGCTCCCAATGCACTCACGCGTGCCTCGACAAACGATACGAGTCCGTCGGAACCAAGCGATGCACAAGCCGCTTGCATCTTGCCGTCGAGCACATCGAGGTGTTCGTTCAACGTTCGAGGTGGCGCGTTTCGCGCGGCAGCACGCGCCAATTCAGCCGCTGCACCGTCCCAATCACCCGCGCCCGATCGACGTTGGGCAATGTCGAAAAGCCGTTCGACAGCTCGGCCATCCTTCACGCTGGAAGACACGAGTCGTTCGAGCAGGCTGATCACCAACGTTGCGTCGCCTGCACGATCACTCAGCGCCAGAATACGTCCACGAAGACCAGGTACGCGCGGCCCGTACATGTCGAGCGCACGCCGACCAAGATCATTCGCACGCTCGGGATCAAGCTCCACAAGCAGTTCGAGTGCTTCGCCAAACACTGTCGCCATGTCGTCGAGTGGACGTGGTTGTGAAAGCACCCAACGCAGCGCTTCTTCGAGACGATCGGGATCGTACGCCTTCGAAGCTCGACGCACGAGTTCATGCATGGCTTCGGGCGAACCCGGTTGGAGTGCCAACCATCGTTGTGTCCAAGTGAGTGCGTGCGCGTCTTCGCCAACCGCCTCGAATGCATGCGCCATCCCGCTACAAATCGACGCGCGGATGAGCATCGTCGACGATCCACCTTCAACGGCCATCGCGGCGTCACGTTCGGGCGCGGCAATCGTGGCGCGTGCGAGTGCAGAAAACGCCCGTGCGCTTGCGGGATCGGCAAGACACGCATCTTCAGCCGTACGTCGCGCGTGCTGACTCAGCCCTAAACCCAAGTAACTTTCGGCAGCAACGGCCAGCAACACCGCAGCCACTTCGCCCGACGTCGACGCGGCAAGTTGCACGAGCGCATCCGCTCGGTCGCGATTGTTCGACGCATGCAATGTCGCCTGAAGCAGCGTGGCGGCGGCACCTTCCACTCCACGCGCTTGCGACACGAGCGCTCCAATGGAACCCACTTTGGTTTGCAGTTTGCGCCGTACCGCGATGACTACATCGAGCCGTGACAATTGGAGCACACGATCGGCGATCAGCCCGAGATCCGTATCGACTTCGGCAATGACCCCGGCGTCGAGTAATGCGCCGAGCGCTCGTGCCGCGTGATCCTCGTCCAGCGCCGTCGTCACGCGTCGCAGATGAACTTGACGCGCGCGATAACGGTTTGTCTCGCCAAGTACATTCGCGTGGTCTCGCAACGCTTCATCAGCGGCATCGAGCGCTCCACGAATCGCCAGCGCTTGAAACGTGGATTCCGCGACCGTTTCGTCGTGCGTTGCCAACTCGAATGCGCGCAACCGATCTTCGACACTGCTTTCCGTATCGCCGAGCGAGTCGTGTCGTTCTGCCGCAGCGAGGTACGCATGCGCGGCACTTTCCGCAGGAACGACTTTGATCGCCCACGCACCGATGGCTCCAAGTAGTTCGAACGCCAACGGTTGTGATGGATCAAGCGTAGCCGCTTGTTCGAGGGCCGCAGATGCCGCCCCCGGATCGCCTCCTCGTGCCAAAAGCACCGCAATCTGTTCGAGAACCTGAGCCGTCGCGATCGGCTCGGACCGATTGCATGACACTCGCAATACCGCAGCCGCAGCCGATAGTTCTCCAAGGCCTGTGTACCAATCGGCAAGGTCTTCACGCAAATCCGCGTCTTCGGCAATTTGCAGCGCGCGCTCGGCCATCGCGATAGCCGTATCGATTTCCGTGTCGCGTGAAACGAGCAGCCGAGCAAGTACGATGGCCGCTTCGCGTTCACCCGCGGTGTCGCCATCGTCGTGACACTGCACGACACGCGCCCGCAAAAACGCAACTTCAGCTCGTGGGCCGCGATGCCGCGTGATGGGTTCTTCCGCCCGAAGTGCTTCGAGTACGAGCGAACCTGCCGATGCTGGCGCAGATCGATCGAGCAACTCCGGCGGAGGCATCGTCCGCCGCTCCGTGGGTTCTTCTTCGTTTGGGTCGTTGACCGTCGAACTCATGAAAACTCTGTCAGGCTACCAGAGCCGGGTTCGTCCTGGGAAACGCTGAGCGAAGGAATCATGTGCCGTCGTCCTTTGTCGGGCTCGTCATTGCACAGTCAGGCCGAAAGGCACAGCGACGAGCATTCGTTCGCCACCGAGCAAGGGGGTCATCGAGCCGAGGAAACCTGCCAGAGCCGGGGGAGCTACGCCCGAAATATCTGGTAGCAATGCGTTGATTGCGGTTTGTCGAGCCGTTTTGATGGTCGCGTCGTGTCGGGCATCCGCGTCGGCGTCCACATCATCGAGCAGTTCGAATAAACCTGCCGGCCCTCCAAGGATGTCGACAGGGACGTCATCAGGCAACGAAGCGAGTTTACGGGCCAACGCGATTGAGTCGAACAACCCACCCAGATCATCGACCATTCCGCGTTCCTTCGCTTCGACACCACCAAAAATGCGTCCTTCGGCACTTTCGCCGACTTTTTTTACGTCGACGCCCCGCCCTTCTGCAATACGCCGAAGAAAAAGGTCGTACACGGAATTCATTGAAGTAAGCACTTTTTGTCGAGTCGGATCGTCCCACCCCGACAACGGAGACATGTATCCAGCTCGGGCAGCTTTTTGGGGATCCGGTGACGCCGCGATCGTTTCCGTCGTGATGCCAATATCGTCGAGGGTTTTTCCTATGCCGAATTTGCCCGATACGACGCCAATCGAGCCGACGATGCTCGTGGATTCCGCAACGATTTTCGTTCCAGCACACGCCAAGTAATAACCGCCGCTGGCGGCCATGCCCCCAACCGACACGACGAGCGGTTTTTCACTCCGCAACTTCATCAATTTTTTCCAAAGTAGATCCGATGCGAGCGCCGAACCTCCAGGGGAATCAATGCGCAAAACGACCGCTTTGACGGACGAATCTTCGGACAAACGAGTAATGGTTTTCCCAAGTTCGCGTTCGCTGATCCCGTCGCTTCCGCCGAGAGGCGATTGCTGTCCACCCCCCATGGAAATCGCGCCCGCAGCAATGGCCACGACGATTCTTGGTTCACCTGTTCCGCCAGGACCCGCCAATGCTCGAAAAATGCCGACGAATCCGCGCGACATTGGTTCGCCTCCGGGACCGCCGCCAAACCTCTTCACGATTCGTTCGGCACTGGCAAGTTTTTTTGCATCGTCCCGCGCTTCATCGAGATATCCAATCGCGTCGATGAGGCCTTTTTCTTTGGCTTCTTCCGGAGAAAAGGGGCCATCTTCCACGATGCTCGACAATTCTGGATTGTTTCGCCCTTCCGTTATGGCCGTAAGCCACGACGTGCGCATGCCGCGAAGTGTTCCTTCCAGCGATTCACGAGCTTCAGGGCTCGGTCCATCGTTCGTGAAAGGTTCTTTGGCCCCTTTGTATTTGCCGACCTGCAAAAAATCGACGTCTACATGCAATCTTGCAAGCAGGCGCTTTCCATAAAGCATTTCCGCGGCCAAACCAACAGAATTGACACTCGCCGCAGGACTCAACCAAATACGATCGCAACCGACCGATGCCAGAAGCAACGTGCCATTGCCGAGATCATCGGCATGACATACGACAGGCTTCTTCGATTTGCGAATTTCGCCTAACAACCTTCCAATTTCATGCGCCCGCGCCAAACCAAAACCAGCTGTTCCGAGACGAATGAAAAATCCTTTGGTCGTGTCCCGGTTTTTGGCCGCTTCAATCGTTTGCAACAGATCGGCAAATCCGCGCCCACGACCACCCGCAAACAGACCGGCCGTTACCACTTCCGGTGCCCCTTGCCCAAGATCGAGCTCGATGACCGCTGGACCATCGAATGCCGGTCGCGCTTTCGTGCCCGACGTGCTTTTCGGACGACCTTGGCAAGCCAAACCCACCACGCACGCCGCTACGCCGAGCACGATGGGCGAACCCCATATTAGCCTTCGACCTTTGGAATTTGCCATATTTGCTGACAACGCCTCGCCCTTCATGTTTGTCGCACCCCGACTAATTCGGCGTTTCCTCGCCGTTTCCCCCGATGTACGACGAGAACCGTTGCTTGGCTTGTGCCACATGCGGATTGTCCACTCCCGCTCGCTCGATGAGTTGCCGGTAGAGAACGCTGGCCGCCTGTTTTTCACCGCTATCCCATTTGAGATCGCCCAATGCGGCAAGAGCGTCGAATTCATTTTTATCGGCAGCGATAGCCTTTTCAAAATATTGTACCGCGCTCGTCCGGTCCTTCTTTTTCAAAGCCAATTTCCCGGCTGCCGTAAGTACTTTGGCGTCGTTGGGCAAACGCGTCTCGAGATCCGTGAGAAGTACCGTCGCTTTTTCGAGATCATCCTTCGTCGTCGCATCAATGGCCGCCTGTAATGCCTCCGTGTCGTCTTCGGGAGCACCCGCTTCTTCCACCGCACCCGCAGACGTTTCTTTTTCCGCCGCCGCTATGTATGCACGAAATACACCAATCAACGGATGAGGTCGCGGCATGGCGACGAGCTGATCCAATTCGGATTTGCCCCGAGCGATATCACCCGATTGCACGAGCGCGTAGATCAACATCGAACGAGCGTGCCCCAAGTTCTGCTCACTACGCGCCGCGTCCGACAAACGATCGATCACCGTCGACCACGTCGGAGACTGCTCGGCAAGATCCAGCAATGCAAAGACGACTTCGTCATTCGAACCACCCTTCGGCTTCGGCAACAATGCGACGAGTTTACGGGCTTCGACCACGTTGCCTTGCAGGCGCAACGTATCGATACGACAACGCATCACGTCTGGATCGTTTGGCAGAATCGCTTGCGCACGTTCCGTCGCTTGATGCGCACGAGCCGCAGCGAGCGTGAGCTCCTTGCGTGCGTTGACAAGCTCCGGATCCGACTCCGACAATAGCCGCGCTTTGAGCCACGGAACATCTGCATGCACGATGGCCAGTCGCGCGAGACGAAGTTCGACGAGAGCATCCTTTTCCGCAAACGCGCTCGCTTTGACGTACGCCTCGTTGGCGGTTTCGATGTCACCATCGTTCATCGCCCGATCACCTTGAACGATGAACGCTGCGATGCGCGCGTCGGGCGGTGCCACGGTCGGCGTGGGTTTGGCCATGAGCTTCGGGCCAATCGTCACCGCGGCAAGAGCCGTGCATCCCAGAAGGACAAACCCAACGATCCACCGAGCTGCGCCAGCACGACGCGTCGGAATCGCCCCTGAATGATGCGGGTCGGAATAAGGCTCGCTTACACGTGATGACGGCATCGGAAGCGATCCAGGCGAGGACGAACGATCGCTGATGGGTGCCTTTACAGGCACTTCGTTCGTGATGTGTTTCAACTCGCTCTCATCCGCCACCCACTCGATCGTGTCGCCTCCCGCTTTGGCGATGGGTTCGTCGGCAGGATCTGCGTAGTCTGTCCCCGGCTCCTCAGTGTTTGTCGCCGGCTCCTCGATGTTTGTCCCCGGCTCCTCGATGTTTGTCGCAGTAGTTTCTGGTTTGTCTACGGATGGTTTGTCCGAGGGAGACGCGGAGGCGATCTCTTTGATGGCTCGTTGCGGTAACGGCGGTTTTTTGGGCAGCGGGGCCTTTGGCGGCGCTACGGCAGGTGGCGGCGGCGCTTCAGGAGGCGTCGGGGGTTTCGATATTTTCGTTCGTTCCGGATCCGGAAACATCCGTAGGGCGTTGTCCGTTTCCGCAAGAGGCGGTGGTGGTTCGGCCGGGAACATGGGCGGCGGCGGAGGCACGCTGTTGCGTCGCGGAGGCGGCGGAGGCGGAGGCAATGCACTGACGCGTTCGACGCCTACGTTCGAGTAGTCATCGTCGTAATGATCCGAGCTGTTTGGATCGCCAAACCGCCCTCCAACATTCGGAAAGCGTCCCGACGGAGGGCGTCGGCCCAACGTTCCAGCCGGAGGTGACGGCGGGATCGAGCCTCGATGGAACGGTGGCGGTGAGCCTCCCGATCCGCTTCGTGGCGTTGGTGGTGGTGGTGGCATCGAGGCTCGACGCTGTGGTTGCTGACCGTCGCGCTTGACAGGTATCGGCGGTGGTGGTGGCAGCGTACTGCGACGAACCGACGGCACATGCGGTTCGTCGTGGTCGGTGCTTGCTGATCGCAAGAGGTTCGGCAGCGAAAAAACGGCGGAGTTTTCAGAGCGTTGCGACGTTACGGTCGGGACGGCGGCGGCACCACCAGCGAGTGTTCGAGCACGACGTTGAGGGTTTGGCGCGGTCATCCCTGTGCGATTGAAGAACGGTTCGAGTTCCGCGATCGAGCCGAGTCTTCTTGGCCGGCTGCTGCCCCGGACGAGCACGTCTTCGCGGGTGACTCGGCCGTCGTAGATGGCGGACTGCAAATCGCGCAGAGCCGCAAATTCGATTTCGCGTCCATCTACGGTCCGGACAATCCAAACGTCAGGACCAGCCGTCGGCGCCGTGCGTCGTACCTTGAATTGATGGCTACACGTCGTGCACTTGACTGTTGTGCCGCGCTCGGAAACGAGCGCGTCATCGAAGTCGTAGACAGTGCTACAGCGCTCGCAGGTGACTTCCATGAGGCACCCGAGAGCTTTCCTTGTTGTGCATCAAAAGGCAACAAATGCGCTGCCA
>JANORL010000946.1:0-23016 GCA_031415295.1 Polyangiaceae bacterium
TGATGCTGCGTGGAGAGGGGGAAAAGAGCCTCGTTTTTCCGGCTCCCCCTCTCCACGTAGCGGCAAAGCCGCGAAGTTGGAGAGGGGGGTTGGGGGGTGAGGTGCAATTGCAAAGTGAAGGGAAAGAACGGAACCTTGAACGGCATTTGCAGATTTTGTCGAGTGTATGCAATGCGGTGGCGTTCGCGCACGCCCAAGGTTTTTTGCATCGGGACTTGAAACCCGCCAATGTCATGGTCGGCGAATTCGGTCAGGTATTCGTGGTGGATTGGGGACTGGCCGTAGGGCTCGACCGCAAAACATGCGACGACAACGGGATTCTGCACAGGGGTTGAACGCGAAGCGTTCAACCGGCTTGCAAGTCGAATTTCTTTATAGGAAAGAAGAAAATGAGCAATCAATCGAAACTCTTGCCCCCGGAACAAAGCTTGGGATAAGATCAGCGCCTGTCGAGCGTTCCATGCTGGCAAGTGCACCCATAGTGAACCGAATGTCTCCTTTGCCGCGGACTTTTTTTGCTTGTTTTGTTGCCTTTTTGCCAAGCGGTTGTCGATCCGTCGACAAGACCCAGGTCCAGGCCGAACCAGCTCCGTCCGCACGTGCTGAATCCGTGGCCCCCGTTTTATCAGGAGCTGCGCCGATTGCATCGCTATCAGCCGCCGAAGTTTCGCCTGCTGCATCAGCATCAGCATCGGCATCGGCCTTCGCGGTAGCCGAATCTTCTGCCGATGCGCCACCGAAAATGCGACCGAAACCGCCGCCGCCCATTCCTTTGCCGCGTGTTCGCCCTCTAGGCGCGCAAGAAGTCGCCGCGGTGCTGGTCCGTTCCAAACCGAATTATCCGGTAATCCCTGAGTTTTCGACGCAATTGATTCATGCCGACGGTACGATTACCACGAAAAAAGGCGCTTACGTTTTTATCAATGGGCAGCTTCATCGGTATCAACAACGAGAAAAAATTTCGCCAAATCCGCCGTGTACAGGGGAAAAAGAGAATCCGTTCCCAAAACGTATTTGGCGCAATGCTGAATTCGTGCCCGAGAAAACGGGCAAAAATATCGAAATTATTCCGATGTACAAGCCAAACCCAAAAGAAGAGGGAATGGTCCACACGGAAGTCGAGCATGACCTCGTTGCGGCTTTGCCCGGATACGTGTTTATCAAATCCAGCATCACCGATTATGGTTGCGGCGCCCACGCCCTTTATGGACGAGAATTCGTGCTCGTGGCATGGGGAGCCGATGGCAGTCCCACTCGCTTGGAATCATCCGATTATTCGGAAGGTACCGACGTCTGGATCGAACACGCCGTAGCGAAATTCAACGCCCAAGTGGACCCAGCTGAATCACCAGATTCGCTCGATGGGCGAATCCAAAACAGTGAAGACGTGAAGGTCGTTATGGTGTATCCCATGCTTACGGCCAAAGGCGCGGTCTGGACGGGATTGTTTGCAGCACCCGCAACATGGGTGGGTTCTTTCGGCGGTTGGGCTGGGTATACGCGCGCGATGCCCATGGCAATGAACAAGATCCCCGCGCGTTTTCGCGACGCGATGGTCACGCCCGAACCGGTGAATGATTACGTCGCGAAGCACGAAAAAGATGAAGAAATTTTAGGATTTACGGTGGGGGACGCGTCGAAATAAATCTCTCAAAGTGGGCCGGCGTCAGGGCTTGACAGATGTCGTCGCGTCGTTTATCGTCGTTCGCCGATGAAGCCGACCACGCAAGCCACTGAGCCGTGTTGCCCGCCTGCGAACAAGCAGGCAGACCTGCGGCCCATCGAAGGCAACGACGCCGACGAGGAACTGGCGAGCCTATCCAAAGCCCTCGGGCATCCCGCACGAGTAAAGATCCTGCGCATTCTCGTCCGCAAAAACGCCTGCATCTGCGGTGATATCGTCGACGAACTGCCACTCGCTCAGTCGACGGTGTCGCAGCACCTCAAGATCCTCAAAGATGCCGGCCTCATCCGAGGCGATGTCGACGGCCCCCGCGTTTGTTACTGCATCGAACCTCGCGCGCTCCGACGCCTGAAAGCGCTCGTGGGGGGCATCTGATCTGCTTCGTTCGTCTGGTCTTCGCAGGTTTTCCGCACGTTCTAGTCATCGTTCATCGTCGATAAACGAAAGGGAATTCTCATGTCCGTGACCATCCGCGTTTTCGCTCCCGCCATGTGTTGCTCCACCGGTGTTTGTGGACCGAGCATCGATCCGGACTTGGCCCGTTTCGCGGCAGATGTCGATTGGCTTCAGAAACAGGACGTGACTGTGGAGCGCTTCAACCTGTCGCAACAACTGGCAGCGTTTTCAAGGAACTGACTCTCATGACGACAACAAACGCCCATGCCGGATTGCTCGGCAAATTGTCTTTCCTCGACCGATACCTGACGCTCTGGATCTTCCTGGCAATGGGCCTCGGTATTACGCTGGGCTTTCTCGCGCCGGGCTTTACGAAGGCGCTCAACGATTTAAGCGTGGGCACCACATCGATCCCGATTGCCATTGGCCTCATCCTGATGATGTATCCGCCGCTGGCGAAGGTTCGGTACGACGAACTAGGAAAGGTTTTTCGTAACAAGCGTGTCTTGACGCTGTCGCTCGTGCAGAACTGGATTATCGGTCCGGTCCTGATGTTTGGGCTCGCCGTCGTATTTTTGCGCGACAAACCCGAATATATGCTTGGGCTCATCCTCATTGGCCTGGCCCGCTGCATTGCCATGGTCATAGTCTGGAACGATCTGGCAAAAGGGGACACCGAGTATTGCGCGGGTCTGGTCGCGTTCAACTCGATCTTTCAAGTCCTCTTTTTCTCACTCTACGCGTATTTCTTCGCGACGCTGCTACCCACATGGCTTGGGTTGAAAGGTGCCATCGTCGACATCACGATTGGCGAAATTGCCAAGAGCGTCGGCATTTATCTTGGTGTGCCCTTTGCCGCGGGTTTTCTCACAAGGCGCGTGCTGGAGCGTGTGAAAGGACGCGATTGGTACGAGAAAACTTTCGTGCCTCGCATCGGGCCGATCACGCTCGTTTCGCTGCTGTTCACCATTGTCGTGATGTTTTCGCTGAAGGGTGAAACGATTGTGCAATTGCCGTTTGATGTGCTACGCATCGCGGCGCCATTGCTCATTTACTTCGTGGTGATGTTTACGGTATCGTTCTTCATGAGCAAGCGCGTGGGAGCGGACTATAAGCAATCGGTAACGCTTTCGTTTACGGCCGCATCCAACAACTTCGAGTTGGCCATTGCCGTCGCCATTGCGAGTTTCGGTATTCACAGCGGAGCCGCATTCGCCGCGGTCATCGGACCCCTCGTCGAAGTGCCGGTTCTCATCGGCCTCGTGAACGTCGCGTTATGGGCGCAGAAGCGTTACTTCCCGAATACTCCCGTCGCGGTCGAGTCAACCGCATTAAAAAGCTGAACCATGAACAACGAAACCAAAAGCATTCTATTCCTCTGCGTTGCGAACTCGGCGCGCAGCCAAATGGCCGAAGGACTCGGCCGCATGATCTTCGGCGACCGCGTGCACGTGCTGAGCGCCGGGAGCGAGCCGTCACAGGTCAATCCATATGCGATCGAGGTCATGCGCGAGCTTGGCGTGGACCTCACGACCCACCACTCGAAATCGGTACAGACCATCGATCCTGCCACGGTCGAGACGGTGATCACGCTTTGCGCCGAAGAGGTTTGTCCCGTTTTTCTAGGCAAGGCTCGGCGGCTTCATTGGCCGATTCCGGATCCAGCCAGCAAAGACGGGTCGATCCCCCGCGAAGAAATGCTTGCGCGTTTTCGCACGGCTCGCGATACCATCCGCGGTAAACTCGACAGCTTCGCGGGCGAAGAACTGCCCGCCGAGTAAAAGGGGAGCTTCTGGCCTTTACGCAGCGTGTCCTGGTGAATCTTGCGTCCTTTCTGGGAGGTCGCCGCCCCTTCCACAAAAGTGGTTGGCACCTTTTCCCGGCGGCCCCTTCCACAAAAGTGGTTGGCACTTTTTACCGGCGGCACTTTTTCCAGTGGGAGGTCGCCGTCCCTTCCACAAAAGTGGTTGGCACCTTTTCCCAGCAGCGCAAGTGATCACGGCGTTGGTCGCACTGGTGCTCACCCGATCACGCCCAGCTTCTTCCCTGCCCTCGTAAACGCATCAATCGCTCGTTCGACGTGTTCCGGCGAATGCGCGGCGCTGAGTTGCACGCGAATACGCGCTTCGCCTTTGGGTACGACGGGGAAGGAAAAACCAACCACGTAGATGCCTTCTTCGAGCATTGCCGCCGCAAGATCGGCAGCCAAACGCGCATCGCCCAGCATGATCGGAACAATGGGATGAATGCCCGGTTTGATCGTAAAACCAGCTTTGGTCATTCCTTCCCGGAATTGCTGGGCATTTTGCATGACTCGTTCCCGCAAAACGCCTTCTTTGTCGAGTAATTCGAAAACCGCCAGCGACGCCCCAACAATAGCCGGCGCCACGGTATTCGAAAACAAATACGGGCGCGAACGTTGGCGCAGAAGATCAACGATTTCTTTCTTGCCGGTCGTGAATCCGCCGCTTGCGCCACCCAGCGCTTTTCCGAGCGTCGACGTCATGACGTCGATACGATGCAAAACGCCACATTCTTCCGGCGTTCCACGTCCAGTTTGGCCAATGAAACCCGTTGCATGAGAATCGTCGACCATGACGAGCGATTGGTACTTGTCCGCCAAATCGCAGATAACATCGAGTTTGGCAAGGTACCCGTCCATGGAAAAGACGCCATCGGTGGCGATCATCCGAATACGCTTTCCTTGTGTCTTGCGTAAGGCGTCTTCGAGCGCCGCCATGTCCCCATTCGGATACCGATGCCGCTCGGCTTTGCAAAGTCGAATACCGTCGATGATCGACGCGTGATTCAGCGCATCCGAAATGATGGCGTCTTCTTCGCCAAGGAGCGTTTCAAACAAACCACCATTGGCGTCGAAACAAGACGAATAAAGAATGGTGTCATCCGTGCCGAAGAATCGGCTCACCGTAGCTTCGAGCTTCTTGTGCAAGTCCTGGGTGCCGCAAATGAAACGGACACTGGACAAACCGAATCCGTGGGAATCGAGCGCCTCTTTTGCCGCTTGAATCACGACGGGATGCGAGGACAAACCAAGGTAGTTGTTGGCGCAGAAGTTCAAAACTTCGCGGTCAGCGTCGGCTCCGTCGATCGAAGCGCGAATCGCCGCTCCTTGCGGGGTCGTGATGATCCGCTCGCTCTTGTAGAGACCGGCGGCGCGGATTTCGCTTAGGGATTGGGTGTAGATGGGTTTGGCGACGTCGAACATGGCGCGCACCTTACGCAGAACGGCGGCGCACGTCGAGACAAGAAGTGTCAAGTGCACGAAGTTCGAAACCTGGACAGCGTCGCTTGTACGAATCGTCGTGTGAGCACACTACTGCTGGTGCGAGGATTAAAACGCAGCGTAATCGATTACGCGTATTGTTTGTTTCATTAAATCGTCCTTACGTCCACTTTTGACTGGAACCGTGGGGCGAGCGGCGTCGTACTACAATGGCCCTATTGGGGGCAGTAAGCGGCCGCTTACCCTACCTTCCTTTTGGTGTTGCTTTGCTACTAACAATTAGACGTGATGCGATTCCGACTTGGGGGCGTGGATAAGCGGCCACGAGGAGAACAAGCATGAGAGAATCGAGGCATTTGCGCCTCATCGCCGCTAGCCTGCTTTGCATGTCATTCGCAGCCGTGGGCTGTGACGGGGACAAGCCGACGACCACAACGAGTTCAAGCTCGAGTTCTTCGAGTTCCAGCTCGAGTTCCTCGAGTTCGACGGGTGGTGGCGGCGAAGGAGGCACGGGAGGCACGGGAGGCGCTGGAGGTTCATTGGGCAGCTTTAAAGTGGAAGCTGCGGTAACGGACATGATTCCGTACGACGCGACACCCGATATCAGTGGTGTCGACGTATTCGTCGTGGGCTTGGATAAAAACGGTGAAGCCGTCATCAATCAGGCCAAGATGGATGGTTCCGCACCATCGACAGCGCTCCATACGGGCTTGCCACTCGTTGCGCCGCTCAATATTGCCACGAGCACCGATGGCAAGACGCTGATCATTGCCGATCCTGCGGCAGAAGATGCCATGGGCAAACCCGGACAAATTTTTAGCATTCCGGCAGCCGGTGGAACACTCACGAACGTGACCAATGCGAATGGTTATCGGGCGCGGGGTCTCGAAGTGATGTCCGACGGCACCATGGACATGATTTATTTCGCGGGTACTGATCCCATGGGAGTCGGCGGCATTTTCAAAGTGCCTGCCGATGACAGCGGTCCGGTGGTAGCCGTCGCCACAGGTGCACCACTCAATGACCCCAGCGGCATTGCGGTCTCCCCCAAAGGCGTCGTTTATGCTTGCGACACTGTGCAAGCCAGCGATGGTCTGGGCATCGTCGTATCCATCGAAGGCGGCGTCGTTACGACTCTCGTCAGTGGCGTTCGTGCGGGATACCCGTGCGGCGTTGCGCTCGATATCGAGGATTCTGTTTTGCTGATTTCGGCGCTCGATCCGATCAAGAAAACAGACGTCGTCATTCAGCTCGATCTGGCCACGAAAACCACGACATCGCTATCGCAAGGAATCGATACGTTCCTCGAATCCGCGGGACTTCATCGCGCAAAACAAGGCGGAAATACATTCGCCTGGGCTGATAGCATCGCTAATGGCGGTACCGTGTTCCGGGTCACGTTCCCGTGAGCGCCCGTGTAAACTTGAAAGAGGTTTGTCCTACCATGATGAAGAAAACAGCTTGTACGGCCGTCATTGCGGCATTTTCGGTGATTGCAACAACGAGTGGAGCGTGGGCATCGAGCCATCGTGAAGCGCCCATGATTGCCGAGGATCCGGCAGCGGACAATACCGACCTTTACGCGTGGGTCGAAGGTTCGAATCTCGTCATTATGGCGAACTACATTCCGCTCGAAGAACCTGCTGGAGGTCCGAACTTCCACAAGTTCTCGGACGACGTGCTGTACGAAATTCACATTGCTCGCGGCCCCGATAGCCTCGACGATGCGATTACCTACGAGATCGATTTTAGTTCGACGGCGTTTCCGATCGTCGATCCCGCGGATTTGACGAAACCGCTGGGTGGGGGCAAGGAGTTTTTCTCGCAGCTCGCCGGGTCGGTTCAGACCTACAGGGTCACGAAACGCGTCAACAACGGCAGTCCGCAGGTGCTCGTCAACAATGCTCCTGTCGCGCCCGCGAACATCGGACCACGGACGAACAGCATTGCGTACCAAATTCCGATGGGAAAAACCTATGAACAATTCTTCGTCGACGACGCCGCGACATCGGTCATTCGTCCGCTTGCCGGCGGCGAAGGACGGGTTTTCGCGGGGCCTCGTGACGACGGGTTTTCCGTGGACCTTGGCGCGGTCTTCGACCTCGCTGGGCTCGAAACGGTGCTTGGCGGAGTTCCTTATGACAACGTCAAGGGGTACAACGTGCACACGATAACGTTCGAGATTCCCCTCAACGTTGCCAATGGCAACAAGCCCGTGACGGCGGGCGCGAGCGCCGCGCAAACGCTGGGCGTGTGGGCATCGGCAAGCCGCCGCAAGGTGAGGATCATGCGTCGCAATGGCAAGGCGGAAGTCTACGGGCCGTGGATTCAGGTATCGCGTCTCGGTTTGCCGCTGATCAACGAAGCCGTCATTGGTCTTCAAGACAAAGACAAATACAATCGCACGGAACCGAAAGACGACCTGAAAAACTTTGGGGCGTATTTCTTGAATCCGGTCATCGTGCGCGACGCCGAAGCCATTGGCTTTTACGCTGCTGGCGGACCGCTCGCGGCATGTCCTGGTGGTCCTGCGGGACTCAAGTCGAACCGCACGGACATCATTGACGTGATCAACCTCAAGGAAGCCGGACGCACGATCAATTCGATTGGTGACGTGTTGCGTGTCGACCTTGGTGTCGCATCGGCATTCCCCAATGGCCGCAAAGTCAACAAGGGAATGAATACCGAAGAAGACGTGACGGATGTCGAATTGAGTTTGCTCCTATGCAAGCTCGCTGCGCCGGTTCCCGATGGCGTGAGCACGAACGACGCCACGTTTAGGGCGACGTTCCCGTACTTGGCGACCCCTTGGGAAGGCAGTACTCAGGGTAAGGGCGAATAATCGTTCGGGAAAAACCAAAACGGTGTCGGCGCGTTTCACGGCGCGTCGACACGCGTTCTTATTGGTAAATCCCGCGCTGCGGGATTGTTTACATATTGCTGCACATACGCCTTTTTTTGCGCAAACTCGGCGCCGAGCGCCGGGGACGCTTCCCGAGCAATTTTTCCCAGCTCGGCCGCAATCCATTCCGCTGCATAAGGCACGACAAACGGGTTTTCACGCAAAATAGACCGCTTTTCATCGTCGGTGTTGGCCATACGTAAAGCAACGATCGCTGCAGCTTGGGGCAATACGCGACTCACGATCCGTTCAGCGAGCGCCATACGGCGAATCGCACCGTCGCCGCGAAACATCGCCAAAAGAGCATTTTCACGATCCGAATACGAAATAAAAAGCCAGGTTTGTCCCACCTTCGGCGGTGGATCAAAACGGTACCCCTCGGTCAGTAAATCGACCGTCGTTCCAACACGCACAGACAACGCTCGAGCCATTCGATCACTTTGATCTTCATCGACGGGCGGTGTCCCTTCGAGACGCGTCATGTACTGGACAAACTCGGGCCGAGAAATTTCTTGGAGTGCGATGTCGACGTGGGCTTGGGTGATACGTGAAGGCACTCCATCCGGTGGACCTTCGACGGTGCGAAAATAGATTTCACGCGAACCGCTTCCACCAATGGCCAGCAACGCAAGCACGACAATAACGACACCACAAGCGGGCCAACGTTTTTTTCCAAGCCTCTGGATGACTGCCGGTCGCGAGGTAACGACGACGAGCGTGGCAAGCCCGAGTAGCGCCAGGAAAAACCCCACGAACTGTCCGCCGGACAAACCTCCGGTCATTGTTCACGTATCCTTGGCGATAACCACACGCTCGGGATATCATGGGGCCCCTTGGAGGCAAGATGCATCGTACTGTCGGCCGGTTTGCCCTCGTGTTTCTCGCTCTGACGACTGCTGCGTGTATGGATCAAAGTCACGCCGATCGGACTTCGGCGGAAATCGAAGCCGCTCGTCGCGAAGCGGCTCGGGACGCACGCCTCCAAACGCTGGAGCGAGAACACGGATTTTTGATGCAACAAGTCGGAGCGTTGGTGGCCTCGACAAACGCTTCGTTCGTGCAGACGTCTGCCAAGGAAGACGAACGCGATAAGAAACTCGCGGACATGTCTACGCAGCTTGGCGGGATATCGCAGATGATCTCCGCGTGGCGCGAAGAAGAACGTCCGCAAGCGCTCGATCCGGAAGCTCGACGTATCGCGGAACAAGGTTCGGCGGAAGACCGCGTTGCGGCGATACGAAAGGTGCAAGCGCTGATCGACGCGGGAAAGATCAAACTCACGATGTTTGGTGGTCGAATTCAAGTGGCGCAGGTGCGTCCGCTTGATGCTACGAATCCGTACGATCCTCCTGCGAAGCCGGCACCCAAGCCTACGTCGATACCTCCGCGTCCCAAGCGGCCGATCGATCGTCTGGGGTTTTGAACGTCAAAGTCTTCAGAGGGTGTTTATCAGGCGTTGCGAGCGTTGCGAAGCTAGGGAGGACGGCGGAAGCGTGCATCGCACGCTGAGCAAGTCCGACCGACGATTCGCAACGCGCAGCAGCCTGATAAACACCCTCTCAGCGCATTCCGCACTTCATCCCGCACGTCCCTTCCTTCGCGCCTTTGTCGCGACTGCATCCCCCGACAAAACATTCGGCATCGTTCGCGCATGTTGCTCCCTTCGGTTTACGCGCGACGCATGTTCCTTTTTCACACCGCAAACCACTGTCACATGCACCTTTGGCGCACGGTTTTCCGTCACCGGGCAAACTGCCTTGTTCACATGATCCGCCAAGACAAACCTGACCGGATCCGCATTCCGCGCCGATTTTGCAGGTACCATGCAAAGGCACGAAGTCGTGGCAGCGCCGCTGCCGGCAATAACCAGCGCATTCTGGGTGTTGCACATCCGCGTTATTCTGGAGGGTGAGCGCGGCAAGCGTATCGACGGCGAGCGTGCAGGGATATCTGGCGGGAAGCGGCTTGCGACAAACCCCGGTATCGGTGGGACCAACGCCAACACAGCGGAGCCCATCAATACATTCGAGTGACGAGCGACAAAGTTTTCCTTCGTCAATGGTTCCGTGCAAGATGCCGTCACAAGCTGCTGGCAACGCAACGTTTGCCGGGGCCACCCAATCGCACCCTTCGTGCGCTGAATTCATGGCGGAAACGCACGAATCGACTGCGGCGCTATCGAGCGACACAGATTTGTCGCGCAACGCGTGACTGAGCGTGCGAACGCATTCGCTCGCCAAAGAAAACCCCGCGGGCAGTTTGCAACAGGCAGCACGTCGGTTTGTCGGCAGGTCATGGAGCGCGGCGCAGAGTTTTTCCGCGAGAGGTTCTGGTGGTCCACTCGTTTTTGGATATACAGGCTCGACGTCATCGTCACCACCTGCCTGCGCGGGTGCAGACGATCCACTTGGCGCGGGGGCAGCGGAAACCGAGGCGCTCGGCGCAGCGGGGACCGGCTTTTCCGAATCGCAGCGTCCACAAGCGCCCGAAAAAACAAACACAAACAGTAGAGGTACGCGATAATTCATAACGTCGATGGCCAATCGGGTGATGCCAACAAAGGCGAACCGTGATTGAATGACAGAAATGGGTACGTGCAAGCAAGGGTTTTGTTCGGGTCGGTCAAGGCTTGTAACGACTTTTCATAGGTCAAGACCAAGTGCGGGGTCATTGGTGCTTTTCGCGATGCTCGTCGTTTTGGGGTGTCGCACATCCGAACAGAAAACTGCGCCAAAACCTGCAGCGTCGGTCGTAACGTCGGGAAACGTAACCGAGACGCAACGGTCGCCGCTACAAATGGCGCGGATACTTGCACTGCAAAAACCCTCCGGCTCGACAGCGCTCGACAAAGAAATCGAAGTTCTGCAAAAAGCCACAGAAAAAAATGCCGATTCAACGGACGCGTGGATATTGCTCGGCCGGGCGTGGGCGCGCAAGGCACGGCGTACGAGGGATCCCGGTTTTTGGCTGAATACCGACGCGTGCGCGAAGATCGTATTCGAACGTGAACCCAAGCACCGGCTGGCTCGACAACTCGCGGCCATGGTGTTGCTCGAACAACATGCTTTTGCCGATGCAAAAGACGCTGCCGACCAATTGCTTTTGGAGGACAAAGACGACCTCGAAGCGCTGGGATTAAAAAGCGACGCAGCGCTCGAGCTGGGCCAATTCGACGAAGCGCTCACTGCAGCGCAAAAAATGGTGGACCTCAAACCGAATTTGCCTTCTTATGCGCGAGCTGCCCATTTACGCTGGCTCCAAGGCGACGCAGATGCGGCCAAATCCATTTATCGCGCAGCGCTCGACGTCCGAGACCCTCGCGATCCAGAACCTTTCGCGTGGGTGTTGACGGAAGCGGCCATGATTTTTTGGCATCAAGGCGATATCGACGGGGCGGACAAAGGTTTTGACAAGGCCTTGGAAGCATTGGCCGACGAACCTTCCGCGCTCGTTGGAAAAGCTCGCGTCGCATTGGCCAAAGGTGAAACGAAACGATCTGCCGAATATGCGGAACGCGCTTATGCGGGAAGTCGAATTTGTGAAGCGGCTTGGATTCTCGGGGACGCGCGAAAACAAGCGGGTGACGAAAAAGCTGCGGAAGAAGCGTATCAGCGCGTCGTGGATTGCGGCCGAAAAAGTGACCGCCGTACGCTCGCTTCGTTTTTCGCGACAAAAGACCGGGATCGCGACGAAGCGCTTTCCTTGGCAAAAGAAGAAGCGAAAAGCCGACGAGACATTCACACGCGCGACGTATTGGCGTGGGCGCTGTATCGAAAAGGTGATTTGACCGCTGCTCGATTGGAAAGCGATGCCGCCATGTCCCAAGGTACGAAAGAGCCAATCTTGCTTTATCACGCGGGGGCAATTCGCTTGGCACAAGGCGAAAAAAAAGACGGTGAAAAATTGGTGCGTGATGCATTGGCGTCCAATCCCCATTTCGATCCCACAGCGAGGTTGGAAGCTAAAAAACTTCTCGGCGAGGCGCTCTAGTGCAAAACTTCATTCGTTTGTCCTGGTACGCAGCGCTGATCCTTCTGTGTGCGCTGGTTTTTCCGGGCGTGGCTCATGCACATCAGGCAGGTTTGTCGCGTGGTGAATATCGACTCGATGGTGCCATGCTCACGGCCGAAGTCGTATTCGCTCGAAGCGACGCGACACTTCTGATGCGCGGTTTGGACGAAGACGGCAATGGCGCGATTTCCGCGGACGAAGTACGGAGTGCGCGAATATCGCTCGGTCGGATTCTGACGCCGAAAATCGTGGTTCGAGCAGATAAAGACGAATGCCTGGGCAAACTCGATGATGCCTTTCTCGTCGAGGAGGATGGTTTGTCCGTACGGCTCGTGTATCTATGCGCGGCACCGCCAGCATCGGTACACCTACGTTTCGATGTGCTCGATGTATTGTCGTACGGACATCGGCACATCGCGCGAGCCGAATCGGGCAAGGTGGTGGTGGAAGAGGTTTTATTCGGTAGTCGGCGCGAATGGGACATTTCGCCAGCAGCATCCGAAAATGTTGCAAAACCTGTTGAATCAAAAAATTTCGGCGCTTTTTTCTTGATGGGTATCGAGCATATTTTGCTCGGGTACGATCATCTCGTGTTCTTGTTCGGGCTCGTCTTGGTCGGTGGCCGCTGGCGCTCGCTTTTGCTTGTCGTGACTGCATTTACGCTGGCGCATTCGATTACGCTCGGATTGGCGGTACTTGGTGTATGGGCGCCAAGTCCTCGCATCGTGGAGCCGTTGATTGCATTGTCCGTGGCGTACGTCGGTGTGGAAAATCAATTCGTGAAAGATGCGGAAAAGCGTTGGCGCATTACCTTCCCGTTTGGATTGATTCATGGATTTGGTTTTGCGGGGGCACTCGGTGAAATTCAGCTTCCGAAAGCGGACGTGCCCAAAGCATTGCTCGGTTTCAACCTAGGCGTCGAAGCGGGTCAATTGGTGACGCTGGCTGTTGTTTTGCCGTTAATCGCCGTAGCCCGAAAGCGTGAATGGTTTCAGAAACGCGGCGTGCGCATTCTGAGTTGGGCTATCGCCGCATTGGGGCTCGTGTGGTTTGTCGTGCGCGTCGTGGGGGATTGAGCGGGATAAGCGCTGACATACTCTGATTTGTCGGCCGGTTGAGCGCGTCGCGCTCAACCTTAGTAAGAAATTCGACTTGCGGGCCGGTTGAACGCTTCGCGTTCAACCCCAGTCAGGAAAACATGCCGACAAGCCGCTGCGCGGCTTTCGGCAGTTTCCCTCAACCCAGCTGACGATGGGGCTGCCGCCCCAAACCCTGCCGGAATAGAGAATTGAGGGCGATAGCGCTTAAGAGCTTGAGGGGAGGTTGTGCATCGCGCAGCAGCCTGCGAAACACCCTCCTATTCAGGCAACCATAATAGCCCTTCCATGATCGGATCCAGACATCTGATGATTTGTGAACCGACTTCACCGCAGCTGAGTTGTGTCAGGCATGTCTGGAAAGCTTGTCGACCCCGATCGTTCAAAGCTCCCACCGCCCGCGACAAATGAATGTTCAAACCCCCGTCGAGCTTCATAATGCATTCTGTCTGCTCGGCACCACCACAACGATCGACGCAGGAACAGATGGTCACGATGAATGGCTCGAGTTCCGAACGCTGCGCTTCGCACGAATCGAGCGCAGTGGAACCGCAACGAGCAACCGTCGCGGCATATTCTCGCGTGAATGGGTCGCCTTCGAAGTGATCGAGTGCCTCGCGAGAGCACCGTGCGGTTTGGCGCAGCATTTGAGGAGCAGCATAGGTGCGTGCTTCCAAGCATTTCTGGAAACTCGGCATGGTCGCGTCTGCTACACCTGCACGGCGATGCAGCGCATCGAGATATTCACACCAAACGCGTTGCGCATCCTTTTGTTCGGGTGATTCGGCAGAACCTCGAGTGTCGGCAATGGAAGACGCTGCCGCGTGCTGTTGCGTGGCGGACGAAGGATTCGTGGCCGGTGCTGATTTGCAACCGACGGACAAATACGTCATGCATGCAGCTGCGATCAATCGAAGACGGATGTTTCCCCTCACGTGCGACCAACCTTCCCGGGAAGAGCCCTGATCAACAATGGGCAAAGGTCGGGCCTACGTGTTGGGCAGTTTGATCACTCGCTCAACCCACGAGCATCCGCCATTTATAGATTTCCGCAGGTTCGTCTTGGCCGATCGCCATACGAGGTACGTTCATGGGGTCCACGGCGCCGGACCAGCATAGGCCGGTCGCATTGGTAAAACCCAGGTCGAAACCTGCTAAAATGGCTGCGCGACGTACGGAACCGGCGACCCGATGACCGATCGGGTATCCCACGGTGCGTACGTCCGTACCGAGTACGTCGTGGAGAATCATTCGTGATTTTCGTAAATCGAAAAGAGCTTCATCGGGCGTCAACGTGGCCAGCACGCGATGCGCATGTGAATGAGATGCGACGGCCATTCCAGCATCGTGCAAAACGCGAACATCGCGGAAACTCATGATTGTTTTTTGGGCAAGCGCTCGTTCTTCTGCTGGATCGATCGACACATTCGTCGCCTGGGTCAGTTCATCAAAAAAGCGATCTAAATCGAGGTTTTCCGTGCGTTTGACCAGACGCAACAATACCCGACAAGCCGCTTCGGGTCCACCGCGCAAATCAAGGTGTATCGGGAAAGGGAAACGAAGTTGCACATCGACGATGCGACAACGCGTCAAAAGCAGATGAATCCGATCCCACCAGAAGAGGCGCCCAGAATCTGGAAATGCTGTTGGAATAAAGAAAGTTGCTGGAACGCCCATTTTTTGCAAAATCGGAAGTACGACATGGCGACAATCGGCGTATCCATCATCGAAAGCAAGCATAACTGGATTTGCCGGCAATCGTTTGCCCTGGAAAAACGCCCGCACATCCTGTAGCGACACAATCGTCCCGACTGCTCGCGCTGCGGAGAGTTGATCGGACAAACCTTGGGCATTCACTTCACGCACGTCCGGATCCAGTTCACCAACGACCGAGGCGTCCCCAATGCGGTGATACGTCAATACCGTCAGGACCGAAAAACCCGTCCTGGCGCGTAGCCAAAGAAGCCGATCCAGGATGTTCAGCTTCTGCAAATTTTCTGCGGCTTTCGCCCGAATGGAGTCTCGAGTTACCAAGCCACGAGAATTGGTTAACGCCACGGAGAGCACTTCAGCATACTTTCACACGATCGGCTCGTATGATGGGTTGATTGGTGCGTTTTTATTCGTATTCGTGCGCGGCGGAAGGCTCGATTTGGCGGGAACGGCTTTACGGACTTGCGATTGCGCTGGGTTGTTCGTCGTCCTCGTCATCGCCAAACATGGCTCCAATGGACAATTCGAGGGCATCGAAGGGTTCGAGGCGCGCCCGCGTTCCAGGTTTTGCAGCGCGGACGAAGAGATATCCATCAGGCGTATGACGGTATACGATGAGAATGCGGTTTTGCGGATCCAGAATCCAATAATGGGTAACGCCAGCAGCGTGATAGATTTGGAGTTTGTCGTCGAGATCTCGCGCCGACGTGCTGGTGGAAAGGATTTCGGCAATCCAATCCGGGTGCTCCGTGACGACGCCCTGGGGGCCCGGTTCAGGCATTTTGGCCAGACGATCACGGCGCCATCCCGCGAGGTCAGGACGAACGCCTTCGCCAGTTAGCAACATGTCGACTTCCGACATGAGCCACCATCCGCCGGGACGGTTGGCACCACCGGGGCGGCGATTGAACGGTCCCAGAATCTCGCCGATCTTCGTCTGCGACATGGCATGCAGCGGTTTCGGTTGCGCTTTGTACACGATGCATCCGTGGATCAGCTCGGCGCCTTTTTCTTCGGGTTCCGCAAGCCACTCCGCCACGGTTGCTCGGCGTGCCGGCGCAGTCGACGAGGTACGAACAGGTTGGTGGACAGGGTCGGACATGGTCATGGCGCGAGTATACACCGACATCGGCGGCAAGTCTCGCGATTTGAGCGTATGACAGCGCCGAACACCGGAGCGATGGGTTTGCCCTCGGAGCATGCGGGTTCGTCCGTGTTCGTGTGCATGGACCGAAGAAATTCCCGCTTGCTTTCAAGAAAACGCTAGCGATTTGGGCCTGGGCGCATCTTCCGGTATGATTGCGCCATGTTCCCGACCGAACCGGTACCCGAGCGCATCGGCGCGTACAAGATCGTACGTCGCGTGCAAGGTACTGGCTCGACGAAAGTGTACGTCGCGCGCAAGGAAGGGCCGATGGGCTTTGCGCGGCTGTACACGCTGAAGCTCGTACCAAACACCGCTGAGGGAGATACGCAGTTTGCCCAGGAACTGGTGCGGGAAGCGGCGATTTGTTCGACGCTGAATCACCAGGCGATTCAGCGGATGATCGATTTTTTCGAGCATGACAAACACTTGGTTTTGGTGCTCGAACATATCGAAGGCACAACGCTCGAGCGGCTCGTGGCGTACCTCGAGCAAAACAAGAAACCTTTATCGGATGCGGCGAGGGCATACGTTGGTCGCGAGGTTGCGTCGGCGTTGGTGCATGCGCATGGGGCGCGGGACGAGAATGGCAAGCCGATGCCGATCGTTCATCGCGGGCTGCATCCCGAGCACGTACTATTGGGGTGGGATGGTCAGGTGCGCCTGACTGGATTTGGTTTGGGCAAAATTTTGGGGCGAAGTCCGGACACGGTTGTGGCGCAAAGAAATACCGTTCCGGGATTCAAAGCGCCGGAGCAATTGCGTGGTGAAACGGTTACGCCAAAAGCCGACGTGTACGGGCTGGGACTATTCTTGTGGTCGCTGTTCACGGGGCAAAAGCCATCCGACAAAGGGATCAAGCCTGCGCGCCTTTCAATCGTCCGCAGCAATTTGCTAAAATCGGTGTCCACTGCCATTGACGCAGCACTGGAAACGTCCGTGGACAAGCGGCCGGCGTCGTGTCGCGAAATCGAAATGGCGCTCGGGTTGATGCCGAGCATTGACACGGGTCGTGACGAACTTTGTGAGAAACTCGATTTGGTGCGTGAATCCCGGCCAAATCCGGACAGTGCCGCTCGTCCCTCGTTGATTTCGGCAACGCGTCCACGCATTTCATTGCAGAGCATTCGTCCTTCGGAACCAGCGATATCGAGCAAGGAGCGACTTTCGAGTATGCCGCCCGCACCGCTGCCATCGATTCGGCCGGCCGTATCTTTGCCGCCGATCTTGTTCGACGACGTGCAGCCAAAATCGGTTTATCCGCTACTCAAAGCGCTTGCGGAAAAGATCCCCAAAATGGATGGGACGATTCCCAAAGCGCCACGACTTCCCCAGGTGGAAAGTCCTCCGTCGTCCGCGCGAGGAGCATCTTCTGAACGAGCGCCGCGATCGGGCGTCCCGAAACTCGCGATTGCCACGCCGCTCGAAATGGGCTCAAAAGCGGCCGCGCCGCGAACGGAATGGATGGCTTCGGTTCCGGATGAAGACGTGTTCGAAAAATTATTCGACGAAGTGACGAGTCGTTCTCCGGACGAATTGGAAGCTGCGGGTATTGGCCAAGGTGGCGTGGGAAACGGTCCGGAATCGGCCAAAAAATCGCGTCGGCTTCTGGAATCTGCCGATACCGCGCCTATGCAAGCGGTCACGTCGATACCCGAAATTACCAGTGCAGCGACCGAATCAAAACCGCTTCTTTTGCCGCCATTAGGACCGCCGCCTCCATCAACGACAAAACCCGTACGATTTGGTCCGCGGCCCGAGGCGCCTGCACCACCCAAATTAAAACGAGGCTTTGCGCTCCCGCCCGTTGCGCACGTGCAGGCAAAACGTCCCTCCGTCATCATGTTGGCCGGAGTATTCGGCCTGGTCGCGATTGGCGCCGCCCTGGTGGTGTTGGCATTCTCGGACAAACCAACACATCCGTCGCCTGGCGTACCTTCGGCGTCGGCTCGTGCTACGGCATCGGCTCGTGCTACGGCATCGGCAAAGAGTGCCCCCGTCCTTTCCGCTACGGTTCTTGCCCCGCCCATCACATCGTCAACAGCGTCCGCTGTCGAAGCTCCAGCGCCGCCACTTCCTTACGGACAAGGTTATCTCACGGTGGAATATCCGGGGGACGCAACGGTCTACGTGAGTGGTCGCAAGCTAGGACAAACCAATACACGTTTGCAGAATCGTTGTGGTCGTTATTTTATACGAATTGCCACATCGACCGACGGTCCTTACCCCGAATGGTTGTCAGCGGGAGAGCCGGTTGCAATTCCCTGTCAAGCTTCGATTCGAGTCACCATCTTGCGTTAGATTACTAACGTTCGAGACGCAAAAAAACCATAGACCTTTGAGAAAGAAACGCGTAGGCTGCGCGCACCTCGAGTCTGAGGCGAACCGTTTC
Source organism: Polyangiaceae bacterium (assembly GCA_031415295.1). Lineage (GTDB taxonomy): Bacteria > Myxococcota_A > Polyangia > Polyangiales > Polyangiaceae > Polyangium. The sequence goes on from JANORL010000946.1 coordinate 18,584, forward strand.
TGATTTACGTTACAGGAGACATGACAATGATTGGTTACACTACGGTGGGGACGAACGACAAAGACAAAGCTGCAGCATTTTATGACAAGCTGCTGGGAGCGCTAGGGGCAAAGCGGATGATGGAGATGGACCGCTTCATCATGTGGGGCGTTAGCTTTGACAAACCATCGTTTGCCATTGCACTTCCTTTTGACGGGCAACCCGCGACGAAGGGCAATGGGACGATGGTTGGCTTGGCGATGCCTTCTCGCGAGAAGGTGGACGAGATTTACAAATTGGCACTCGAGTTGGGTGGCACGGACGAAGGCCCGCCCGGACCACGTGGCGGCGGCGGGTTCTACGCGGGTTATTTCCGGGACCTCGACGGAAACAAGCTGAACGCGTTTTTCATGGGTTGATGGGTTTGGCCGAGTTCGCTTGCATTCTGCGGCGAACTTTGGTTCCGCTTCCTCAGCGTGGGTCGCGAAAGAAACGTCGCGAATACCCATTCCGCGGTTGCTTGTCTGCACCTTCTGCGTGTATCTTCCGGCCATGAAAGTCGTCATCCCTGGAGGCAGCGGCCAAGTCGGCCAATTGCTCGCTCGCCATTTTATTGCCCAGAGCCACGAAGTCGTCATTCTGTGTCGTGGTGCCGAAGTCCCCGCAGGACGACCCGTTTCGTGGGACGGGCGCACGTTGGGCGTTTGGGCCAACGAATTCGAGGGAGCTGATGTCGTCATCAATTTGGCCGGTCGGACGGTGAATTGTCGATACACGAAAGAAAACTTGCAACAAATGATGGATTCCCGTGTGGAATCGACTCGAGTCGTCGGGCAGGCCATTGAAAAATCTGCGCGACCGCCCAAGTTATGGTTGCAAATGAGCACCGCGACGATTTATGCGCATAGGTTTGACGCCCCAAACGATGAAACGACAGGGATCATTGGTGGAAATGAACCCGATGTTCCTGATTATTGGGGTTATAGCGTCGAGATTGCCAAGAATTGGGAAAAAACGCTGCATGAAGCGAATACACCATCGACGCGCAAAGTTGCGTTACGGACATCGATGGTGATGAGTCCCGATCGTGAAGGTATTTTCGATGTCATGTCGCGTCTGGTGCGCTTTGGATTGAGCGGCGCGGCAGCAGGTGGAAAACAGTTCGTATCTTGGATTCACGACCGCGATTTTATTCGTGTGGTCGATTATTTGATTACGCACGAAGACATGGACGGCGCGGTGAACGGCGCGTCACCGGGGCCATTGCCTTACAATGACTTCATGCGTGTTATGCGTGATTCGTGGGGGATGCCCGTTGGACTTCCGGCAATGAAATGGATGTTGGAAATTGGCGCGTGGGTGATGCGCACGGATACGGAATTGGTCTTGAAAAGCCGCCGCGTCATTCCCGGAAGGCTCGTCGACAAAGGATTTACGTTCGATTTTCCTGAATGGTCGACGGCCGCGAAAGATTTGGTGTCGAGGCGAAAAACTGCCAAATGAGACCACGCCGCTTACGTGTCCATGACAGAACCAAGTGGCCACGACAAACGCTTCTCTTTGCGTAGACAATTGGACGGACTTCTGCCTCGTGACGAGCGAGGCCATGGTCCGCGTGAGGTTCTTCACTACGCGTCCCCAGCAACTGACGGCGCCAGTCATTCGAACGGTACGGGCAACAGTCGAGAAACACGCGGTAGCCGGTATTTTTCTGCGACAAATCGCATCAAGCTCTTGGTTGGACGGCAAAAATCGTTTGACGTGCATTTCATGGTCGAGGCCAAACGATCCTCTTTTCGTGCGCCGCAGCTCTGCTATTCTCGCGCGCCCCGACTTGATTGATCCCGGATTTTCCTTCGGATGCGCCTAGGTTTGTTCTCGCGTTGGTTTGTCGCCGGCAGCTCCGCTCTGTTGCTGCTTGGTACGAGCGTTCCTTCCCACGCGGCAGAACAAGGACCAAACGCTAATTCGTATGAGTACCAAGGATCGTGGGAGTATCGCTGGGGCGATTCACCTGGACAACCTGGCACGTACGTTTGGGCATCACCGACGCTTGACGACGGATGGGTTCCATTGCGGGAGATCTCCGCGCACGACCCCCACGGACGGCAACATTTCATGTGGATGCGGACGCGTCTCGAAGGCAACGTCGACCGCGATCCGGTACTGCATCTTCGCGGCGTCGATCAAATTTTCGAGGCGTATCTCGACGGCAAACTCGTCTACAACTTCGGCAACTTCGAAGGACCGAACGCCCTGCAATTTTTGGGGTACAAGCCTCACGACATACCGCTCGGGCAAAACTTTGCGAACAAGACGCTGACGCTGCGCATCTACTCGGACCACGTCAATATCGGTCCGTTTGGACGCGTGCAAATTGGACCGCGTACGGAACTGACCGTGCAAAACCTTCGCGCCGATTTGCCTGTACTCGGAATGGGCGTCATTTTATTAGCGCTCGGTTTATTCATTTTGGCGCTTTATTCGTCGGATCGAAAAGACCGCGGGCATTTGCTGTACGGCCTGTTGACGTCGACGCTTGGGATTTATCTTCCCGCGGCATCACCGATTCGCGGATTTCTCATCGACGCACCACTCGCGTGGTTACACGTGGAGCTTGCGAGTTTGTATTTGGCGCCGATTGTGTTTGCGGCCTACGTCGAACACATATTTGGGGCGGATCGATATCGAATTTTGCGCCGTTTGCGATGGGTGCACGCGGCGTATTTTGCCGTTGCGGCATTGGCGGTCACGCTGGGCCTGGTCGAACCCCTTCGGACACTGTTGCCATTTCAAATTTTGTTGTTGTCGAGTATCGCGGTCATTGCTGTACGTTCGGTGATTGGAGCTATACGCGGCGATCTCGATGTGCGCATTTTTGCCATTGGTTTCGTCATCGCGGCTTCCGCCGCGGTCCATGACGTCCTGATGGCCCTCGGTTTGGTCTCGCGAACGCATCCGGCCTTTGGGCATTTCGGGATGTTTTTGTTTACCTTGTCGCTCGGGCTCATCGTCGGGCGGCGATTCATGGCTGCGCAGGAGCGAGCTGGAAAATATTCGCGTATTCTCGAATTGAGTCTTGCGTCGGCTCAAGTGCTCGAGCGAGGGCAACATGCCCGCGTCGGGCTCGATGAAATCTTACGTCTCGTGCCGGCTCAAAAAGCGCTGCTTTTCGTGATGAAGCCGGGGCCGAATGCCGATTTGGAATTGGCAGTTGCTCGCGAACCTGGGGAGCACGAAATTGCCGCGGACAAACTCAGCTACCATAACGATATCGTCGAGCAAGTCCGCACGCGACGGGCGCCGGTCATGCAAAAACGGGTCGCCGAAACGCAGAATACGGTCATCGCCGAACCGCTCATCGTACGCGACGAACTGCTTGGCGTGTTGTACCTCGAAGGAGACGGACCACCGCGAGGCTTGCAAGAAAGCGATCGTTCCATTTTGCACATACTCGGGGAAAAGTTATCGATTACCATCGTCACGACGCGGGCCATTCGAGCGGAACTCGACAGTGCGTTACAAAAGAAACTGATTGGCAAACAAACCGCGCTGCTCGATGCTGTTGCGCGGTTGGCTGCCGGAGACATTGAAACGCCCATCGTCGTCGAAGGTCACGGACAATTTGCCGATTTGGCCCGAGCGCTCGATACGATGCGCCGCGACGTTCAAGCCAAGATTCGGACCATTGAATCGAAGAAGGCCGAAGTCGAGGTTCTAAACGAAGAACTCCGGCGGAAAATTCAGCAACATACCACTAGCTTGCTTTCCTCTTTGCGCGATGACGATGAAAACGTTGACGACGACGAACTCGTGGACGGCGGACCAACCTTCGAGCCGGGAACCGTCATTGCCGAACGATATCGTGTTTCGAGCGACCTCGGTCAAGGCGCGATGGGTATCGTGTACAATGTCGAGCGCATTCGAGACGGTCGCCATTTTGCCATGAAATTGCTGACGAGCCGTCGCGACAAGGTCGCCATGACGCGAATGGTCCGCGAAGCGCAAATTCTGGCGCGTATGGATCATCCGAATCTCGCCTCCATAACGGATGTCGACGTCACGCCCGATGGCCTCTTGTATTTGGTGATGGAGTTATGCGAAGGCGAACCGCTCCAACGCCACAAAGCGCGTTATCGAGACATACCGTGGGCGCTGTCCGTTCTGCGTCAAATGGCCCAAGGTCTTGCAGCCGTACACGCGCAAGGCGTCATTCACCGGGATCTGAAACCCGGCAATGTCATGGTGTTCGAACATCCCAATGGTTTGCCGTCGGTCAAACTCGTGGATTTTGGTATCTCAACCCTGACGCGAGAAGCCATCGATGGTGGGGCCGTTTCGGAACGTGGCCGCGATGTGGATGCCGCACCCGTTTCACGACGAGCCGCCCCCACGCTGCCCGCAATTGATACCTTTCCCAAAGATGCCGAACAGCCGCCCATTTCACGACGTTA
>JANORL010000947.1:0-4364 GCA_031415295.1 Polyangiaceae bacterium
GGTGTTGCGGGTGCTGCAAGATGGCGAGGTTCTGGCGCTTGGTACAGAACATCCCATCAACGTCGATGTGCGTATCATTGCGTCCACGCACAACGATTTGCGGCACGCGATTGCAGAGGGGCGTTTTCGCGAAGATCTCTATTATCGACTGAACGTTTTGGAGATTCAGGTGCCGCCACTGCGCGAGCGTGATGGTGACGTTGAAATGCTAGCACACACGTTTCTCGAGGCGGCCGCATTAAATCTAGGAAAACCTAAACGAGGTTTGTCGCCGGTGGCTCTCGCGGCGCTCCGATCGTATCCGTGGCCAGGCAACGTACGGGAATTAAAAAATGAAACCGAGCGTGCGTTCGTCGAGGCAGAAGGCCACGACGTAGGGATTGACGATTTGAGTTTCACCGTCCGTCAAACACCGCTGAACGGGCGTCCTACGCAATTGGTAGATTCGCTCGCGCAGCGTTTTGCTTCGCTCGAGACAACCGAGGGGACACTCGTCGCGGAAGCGTTACGTACGGCTCGGGGCAATCTCACGGAAGCTGCAAGATTGCTCGGGATCACACGAATCATGATGCGCCGACGTGTGGAACGATTCGGATTAAAATGCAAGGATTCCTAAACGCAGGGAGAGCATTGTTTACGGGGGTCTCGGTTGTAATTGGGTTGCGATTGAAGTGTAGGAATTCATGACGGATTGGCGCGCGAAAGAATCTTCGATCGACGACGTACCCACAGGGAAATTCGACGTTGCTTTTGATGCGACGGTACAGGCACCCTCGACAAATGGACCGATCGTGTTGGCATTGCCTCGAGGGGATGCTGTACCCCTCGAATTGCATGTTCGTTTTCGCGACATCGAGCGAATTGGGGCGGGAGGAATGGGCGTGGTGTACCGAGCGTATGATTCACGCCTCGGACGAGAAGTTGCCCTGAAGCTGCTCAAGGACGGCGATCCGACATCTTGGGCGGGATTTTTATCGGAAGCGCAGGCGCAAGCGCGCGTTGAGCACGACAATATTTGCCGGGTGCATGAAGTTGGGGACGCGAATGGCGAACCGTTTATCGTCATGCAGTTTATCCGCGGAAAGCCATTATCCCAAATTCGACACGAAATGAATTTGCGTCAGCGTGTCGAATCAATACAAAAAATTGCCGTGGCGGTGCATGCGGCACATGTGTGCGGGCTGGTGCATCGGGACATCAAGCCGGGAAATATTTTGGTAGAACGGCGCGAGGATGGTGGCTTCCGACCCTACATCGTGGATTTTGGCATTGCGCGCGAAATCAATCCAAAGCCCGAGCATACGTTGCACGGTGGAATAGGTACGCCAGCTTATATGGCGCCAGAAATGACGGCCCACAAGGAAAGGCGCGTCGTTGATCTTCGCGTGGATGTTTATGCGTTGGGGGCGACTTTGTATGACGTGATTGCCGGGCGTCCACCGTATGTCGGACAAGATGCCTGGGACATTCTCGAACAACGCGCGAAGGAAGATCCGCCGGCATTACGAACAGTGGCCAAACGAGCGCCTCCCGAGCTCGAAGCGATCGCAATGAAATGCCTCGAAAGGGATCCAGCGCGTCGATATGCGTCCGCCGAAGCGCTCGCGGACGATTTGCGTCGGTATCTCGATGGAGAACCGATTGCTGCGCGTCGCGTGGGGTTTGTCTACAATGTGCGGCGGATGGTTCGTAAACATGGGCGTATCGTAGCCTTGATCGCGTCTGTTGCCGCGGTCGTGATTGCGTACGGGTTCATGCGGCGAAATGCGTCCGAACAAGCGGAACTTGCGCAAAACATTGGCCAGACTGTTACCGAAATGGAGCTGTACATGCGCACGGCGTATCATATGCCACCGCATGATATCGAGCGGGAACGTGCGGTGGTGCGTGAGCGAATCAAGACACTCCGACGGCGCGTTTTCGAAGCGGGCCATGAAAATGATCCATCGGCGCAATATGCGCTGGGCATGGCATATATAGCATTGGGCGACGAAATTCAAGCGTGCGAACATCTCCAGCATGCCGAAACGGCTGGATATACGTCACCGGAACTCGGGTACACGCTCCCCGTTGCGCAACTCGAAGCATTTGCGCAACTCAAGTCGCATTCGGAATGGTATACCGCGAACGAAGTGCAAAAGCAATCAGAAATTGCCGCGCTCGAATCACGTTATTATGCGCCGGCGCTGGCGCGACTTCGCACGGCCGAACCGGCGCGTATCGAGCATCCCGCGTATGCCGCGGCGCTCGTTGCGTACCACGAAGGGCGATATGCGCATGCCGCGCAGAAGGCCCGCGAGGGATTTGAGCGTGTTCCGCTTTTATTCGAGGCCAAACAGCTCGAAGCCGATGCGCTTTTCGAAATTGCATCACAACATTGGTCGAGTGGCAAGCCTGATTGGTGGGAGCAGATGTCGACGGCAATGGCGACGGCGCTAGACGCGTATTCCGCTGCCGAAAACATCGCACGAAGCAATCCACGCCTGCTACGAAGCATCTGCGGTGTGCGAACGCGGCTCATGTATGCCGCATTCTCTGCGCGAAGCGCAGCCAATCCCGTTCACGAATATTACGACGCGGCCCGCAAGGCATGCGATCGGGCGGTCACGGTGGATCCTTCGAGTGCTGAACCGCATTTGGCCCGCGCGAATATGCATTCGCTTTACGCGCTGACGATTGCTCGTGCCGATGGGACCAAGGATCCATTGGCGGCCATTGAAGAAGCGGTCCGAGTTGGCAAGGAAGCGCTACTTTTGTCGCCGAAAAATTTGTTCGGCTACCAGGCCCTTGGTAATGCGCTTCGTGCACAAGCATCCGTTCTGCTCGCGCGCGGACAGAATGCCTCCGCAGTGCTCGAACGGGCCGAGCGCCATTACGATGAAGCGCGTCTGACCTTTAAGCGTGACGCATCCCTACGCGACGCTGTCATTTTCGTCGATACCTTGCGCAATATCGACTACCGATTGCGCGGTATCGACATCCTGCCTCGTGTGACGCGATCGGAGTTGCTCGTTGACGAAGCGGTAGCGGCAAAAACCCTCGTAACGAACGCCCTCAACAAGCGCGCAAAGCTGCACATTCAGCTGGCCGAGCAACAGATGGAGCGGGGCGCTTCGCCCATTGCGGAATTCGATGCGGCATTCGGTGCGCTGATAGAAGCGAAAGAAAGCAATCCACCGAATACAATTGCCTGGGGAAAATTACGCATATTCTTGGGGAAAGCTCGTTACGCGCTTGCCTTGGGTCAATCGCCGGGCAATTCGCTGCAACTCGCTCCCGAAGAACTGAAAGTCTTGGAAGTCGACGAACCCGATAGCGCATTATTGGCCGAAATGAACGGACTTTATGCATTAACGGAAGCAGAAGAGCGTATTCGTACGGGAGCCGATCCACAAACACATCTCGAAACGGCACGAAAAGCATTTCGCCTGGCCATCGAGCGTTCACCGCAGAATATCGAAATAGCGATCGGTGCGACGCGGGTGGAGCTCGTTGCCACAAAGTTCGCGATATCCAAGAATAAAGCGACGAGCGCCCTGTTCGATACAATTCGCAAGCCATTGCAAGTGTGGACCACCGACGAAGTCGTCCATCCCGACGTGTATACACTCGTGGCCGAATCGTATGCACTGCAAGCTGAATGGAACGTGGGACGGCATGAATCGCCAGAAGCCGATGTGATGGCTGGTTTAGCGATGGTCATTCGGGCGCTGGCAACGAATCCGAAGCACGCTAATGCATTCGCAACACGCGGACGCCTATGGCTTTGGCGAGCCAAGGCGACGACGGATACCACGGCGCGCAAGAATCCCACTAAGAATGCCGTTATGGCATTCGATGAAGCATTTCGGGCAAACCCGTTGCTCGAGCGGACGTTTGGTCAGGCGCGCAACGAGGCGCGGCAGATGTAGCAGCCCCGACGTGCACGCGTTCAATGCGATTCGCGACGAATAGACCGTCTCCAAGAACCCCTGGGCCGATTTGCGTTGTTCTTGCGTGTCTCGCGTGGGTCACGAGATAACCTCCTCCGATCCAATGTGTGGCTCAAGTGAGGCACATCCACCGGATGCACCCAGCAACGTGGCCCTATGCTAGATCAAGTAAAATACTACTTGACGAACCGCCGGGGACGTGTGGCATACTCGGCCCAAAGCGACGGGCAATGCGTCCTCGTCTCCCCGAATCTAGGAATGAAGATGGCAACCGAAACCACTCCTGCAAAGCAACCGGCAAAGCATGACAAGGATACCCCGACGATCGAGGTGAAGGAGGAGACGAAGAGCGAATCCAAACCCGCGGCTGCAAAAGAAGAGCCCAAACCCGCGGCTGCAAAAGAAGAGCCCAAACCCGCGGCTGCAAAAGAA
>JANORL010000948.1:0-12290 GCA_031415295.1 Polyangiaceae bacterium
GCGAACCTTGTGGACAAACTGCGCGAAATTTGTGCAGTTGTTCCGGGTAGCCTGGTCGTCTGGTACGCACGTTCAGAGATCGCGCAAAATTCTACGCGGCACTACAGGTAGCGAGGAACCTTGACTCGGCACCACAGGTAGGGATAAAGAGAAGTCGTTCCCCGGCGGTTCGACGACGCAAGAGGCATGTCGTCAAGAACCCGGTGAACGTATTGCCAGTGAACGGGGTACCGCGGCGTGTTCGTTATTGCAGAACACCCCATGGCCCCGTTTTTTGTCCAGGAGACCTTCTGATGGCGCAGCCGATGATCGTGGGGGATGGCGGAAACGGAAAGCTGACGGCGGAGGCCAAGCGTTCGGACAGTAGCCCTCCGGAATCCGGTGCCGTGCAACGGACCCCGAAAGCTAAACCCGCCGCCAAAACGGCCGGAAAAACCCCAGCCAAACGAGAAGCGAAAAAAGTTACGCGCCCGAAGGGTCTTGCGTTCGACCGTCACTTCACACGCCGCGGCGTCGACCCGCTCGACGAAGTCGTTTGGGAACGAAGGTCCAGCGTCATCAACAACCCCGATGGTTCGGTCGTCTTCAAAATGGAAGGTGCCGAGATTCCGTCGACTTGGTCGCAACTCGCCACCGACATCGTCGTTTCCAAATACTTCCGTAAAGCCGGCATTCACGGCAACAAAGACGTCGGCGAGACGAGCGTTCGTGACGTCGTCCATCGGCTCGCGAAGACCATCCGCGAAGCTGGCGAGTCTTTTGGGGGCTACTTCGCCAACGCGAAAGAAGCGGACACGTTTGAGGCTGAGCTGTCGCACATGCTCGTCAACCAACAAGGAGCCTTCAATTCGCCTGTTTGGTTCAACTGCGGTCTTTGGCATCGTTACGGTATCGAAGGAACTGCTGGCAACTACGCGTGGACGGCGGATCCCAAAGACGACACTGCCGCGGGCACGATCAACGAAATTGCTCGTGCCTACGAACGCCCACAATGCTCGGCTTGTTTCATTCAATCCATCAGCGACGACCTGATGGGCATTTACGAACTCATCAAGAACGAAGCGCGACTCTTCAAGTACGGCTCGGGCACGGGCACGAACTTCAGCACCATTCGCGGCAAGCAAGAGAAACTCTCCGGCGGCGGTACCAGTTCGGGCCTCATGAGCTTCCTCGAGGTCTTCGATCGTGCTGCGGGCGCCACCAAGAGCGGTGGGACGACCCGTCGTGCGGCCAAGATGGTCTGCCTCGACATGGACCATCCCGAGATTCTGGACTTCATCGGGTGGAAGGTTCGTGAAGAGCGCAAGGCCCAGCTTCTCATCGCGGGAGGCATGCCGGCCGACTTCAACGGCGAGGCTTATCGCACCGTGAGTGGCCAGAACTCGAACAACTCCCTCCGCGTGACGGATGAGTTCATGCGTGCTGTGGCATCTGGCGGAACGTGGGAAACGCGTGGGCGCACGAACGGACAGGTCATCGATACGCTCAATGCACGCGACGTCTGGAAGACGATCGCCGAAGCTGCGTGGGGCTGTGCTGACCCTGGCGTTCAATACGACACGACCATCAACCGCTGGCACACGTGCCCGAATTCGGGTCGCATCAATGCCTCGAATCCGTGTTCCGAGTACATGTTTCTCGACGATACAGCGTGCAATTTGGCGAGCCTCAACCTCACCAAGTTTCTTCGCACGGACGGTTCGTTTGACATCGAAGGATTCCGTCACGCGGTGCGTGTCTTCTTTGTCGCCCAGGAAATCCTCGTCGATTTTTCGTCGTACCCGACGAGCACCATTGCTCGCAATTCGCACGACTACCGCCCGCTCGGCTTGGGTTACGCCAACCTCGGTACGCTTCTGATGCTGCAAGGCATCCCGTACGACTCGGATGAAGGCCGCTCGATGGCGGGTGCTCTCACGGGCATCATGTGCGGACATGCCTACAAGGTTTCGGCGGAAATGGCGGCATCGCGAGGGCCTTTCTTTGGTTACGCCAAGAACCGCGAACCGATGCTTCGCGTGATGGGGATGCATCGCGACGGTGCGTATGCGCTCGATCGGGACAAGTGCCCCGAGGCTCTTTGGCGCGCTGCTTGTGAAGACTGGGACGAAGCGCTGCGTCTTGGTCAAGAGCACGGTTATCGGAACGCGCAATCGACGGTGCTTGCGCCGACGGGCACGATTGGCCTGCTCATGGATTGCGACACCACGGGCATCGAGCCCGATTTCGCGCTCGTGAAGTTCAAGAAACTCGCGGGTGGCGGTTATTTCAAGATCGTCAATCAATCGGTTCCTGAAGCGCTTCGTCGCCTCGGATATTCCGACCACGAAGTTCAAGAGATCGTCGCGTACGTATCCGGGACAAACACTCTGTTGGCGGCACCCCATGTCAATCGCGCGTCGCTCAAGGCACGAGGGTTGACCTCTGCGGACCTCGCGAAGGTCGAAAATGCGATTCCAGGTGTCTTCGACCTCGAGTTGGCGTTTAGCTCGTGGGTGCTTGGCGAAGACGCATTCGCGAGGCTTGGGATTACGCCTGAACAACGTAAGCCAGGGTTTTCCTTGTTGCGTTCACTTGGCTTTACGCCAGCGGAGATTGCCGAAGCCAACGAGGCCATCGTTGGTCGCATGACGGTCGAAAGCGCGCCGCATTTGCGCAAAGAGCACTACGCGGTGTTCGATTGCGCCAATCGATGCGGCAAGATTGGCAAGCGGTACATCGCGCCCATGGCGCACGTGCGCATGATGGCTGCGGCGCAACCGTTCTTGTCAGGAGCGATCTCCAAGACCGTGAATTTGCCGAACGACGCCACGGTCGAGGACGTGCAGAAGATTTACGAAGAAGGCCATCGCTTGGGCCTCAAGGCCGTCGCGCTTTATCGCGATGGCTGCAAAGCCTCGCAGCCTCTTTCGTCCACCGGAGACACGAAAGAGAAGGGCAAAGAGCACAAGGACAAAGAGGACGTCGAAGTCATCGAAGTAGCCGTGACGAAGGCACAGGAATCGACGTTGCCGGTCCTTCGCCCCACGGGTGTGCGTGTTCGTCTACCGAAGAAGCGCATCGGTTTCACGCAAGAGGCGAAAGTTGGAGGTCATAAGATCTTCGTGCGCACGGGCGAATACGTCGATGGAACGCTCGGTGAGATCTTCATCGACATGCACAAGGAAGGCGCTGCTTTCCGTTCGCTCATGAACTGTTTTGCAATGAGCGTGTCGATTGGTTTGCAATACGGCGTGCCACTACAAACGTTCGTCGATCAGTTCACGTTCACTCGGTTTGAGCCCCAAGGAGTTGTCGAAGGTCACGACTACATCAAGCTTTCGACCTCGATCGTCGACTACATCTTCCGCACGCTCGGAGTCGAGTACCTGCATCGGTACGACTTGGCGCATGTGCAGCCGGAGGCACCGGTGACGATTCAGGATCCGGTGGATACGCGCGCTCAAGAAAGTTCGTCGGGTATGCGTATTTTGCCGGTGGCTACGCGTGCTCCTTCGCATGAACGAGGTGCAGCGAGCGCCCTCGACGCGCAGCTCGAAGACATGATGGGCGATGCGCCCGTATGTGATGGCTGCGGTCACATCACTGTGCGTAATGGAGCTTGTTACAAATGCTTGAACTGCGGCAACAGCATGGGCTGTAGTTGACGATCTAGCCGCTCGCTTGAAGAACGAGTAAACGGGATCCATGTCGATCCCTGCTCGTCTTTCGTTTTCACTCGTTTCCATCGTCCTCATCGCCGCCGCGATCGTTGGTTGCGCCAAGAAAGAGGACGAACCGGTCGTTCTGACCATGCCCTCCGCCGCTGCAATCGCGCCTGCCAAAGCCACACAGGACCCCTTGCCTCCGCCGCAACCAGCCGCTGATGGAAGTGCCATGGCCGATCCTGGGACGGCTGTCGCCACAGCTCCGCCTCCTGCGGATGCGCCCAAGGCTGCGCCTCAATCCATCGAGGGTTGCTGTTCGGCACTTTCGGCCATGACCAAAGACGCGAAGCTCGACACCACCACGAAGTCAAAAGCCACCGCCGCCGCGGGCATGTGCGCCGCTACCGCACCACTCGTCAAAAGCGGCAAAGGCTCACGCTCGACTGCGCTCACGCAGATCAGGGCAACAATGGCCGGGACCGCGCCTGCGGCTTGTAACTGATCAAGCGCTCGTCTTAGCCGAAGTGATCGTACCCACGCTCGGCAACCGGCACCAATATCCCGTCACGCCCCTCGAGCACCACGTCGCTCGCTCCGCTTTCACACGCCAGCACCCGGCCGATCGAGACAAACCCTGCGGGAATCTGCCCCGCAGGCACCGTCATCACCAGCGCAAAGTCTTCACCACCGTGTAACGCCAACTGCAACGGGTCGGCTGTCACAAGACGCGCCGCTCGCTCAAGCTCAGGCGTCACGAGCTTCGATGGGTCGAGCGTTATACGAACCCCACTACTTCGCGCAATGTGTCCAACGTCGCGAGCAAGCCCATCCGACACGTCGATGCCCGCAGTGGCGATGTCGCGCGCAGCGAGTCCATCCGCGATGCGAGCAACGGGACGCCGGTACGCGCGTAGGGCAGGGGCCGCATCAGGAAAAGCGTCCGGTCGATCGTTCGTTTTTCCAATCGATGCTTGGAGCAGCAACAATCCTGCACCGGACAAACCAAGCGATCCCGCGAGCACGACCGTATCTCCAGGACGAGCGCCCGAACGCGTGAGCGGCCGGCTCGATTCACCAAGCACCGTCGTCGTGATCGAAATCTCGCTCCCGCGCGCCAGGTTTCCTCCAACGATGGGCGTGCCTGTTTCTCGCGCGGCTTCCGCTTGACCCGCTAGCAGTGCGTTCAGATCCTCATCTGAAAAATCCGCGGGCAAAACAAGCGCAGCGAGGATCCCAATCGGCTCCGCTCCCATCGCTCCAAGATCACTCACCGCGGCCATCGTCGCGCGATACCCGACGTCGTGCAGCGTCATGAAATCGCGTCGAAAGTGAACACCGTCCACCTGCGCATCGATCGTCCAAACGAGCGGCGTCGTGCCTGGCGCGAGTACCGCGGCATCGTCACCGATACCCACGATCGTTCGCGTGGTCGTTTGCTCGAGAAAACTCGTGCCTAACGTTGTACGGATGAGTTCGATCCGAGCAGCTTCGGAACTGCGATGAGACATCGCTGATCTATCCAGCAAATCGAACGGCAACGGCAGTCTGTGGCGACGTTTCTGATGCAGGAGCTGCAGGCAGGCGAACGACGAACACCGCACCGTGAGGCGTGTTTCCTTCGATGTGCACCGTGCCGCGATGACCGTCGACCAGACGTTTCACGATCGAAAGACCTAGTCCCGTGCCTTCATATTCGCGCGAATGTCGCTGATCCACTTGGTAAAACGGATCAAACACCTTCGTTCGTTCCGCTTCCGGAATGCCGATGCCCGTGTCAGCCACACGCACTTCGATCATCTGTCGCAACGGCGCGAGCAACACGTGACCTGCGTCGTCATCTTCATCGTCGTTCACGTCCACCTGCATGGCGGACAGCTTCACGTGACCGTTCTCGGGCGTGAACTTGATCGCGTTCTCCGTGAGGTTGACGAAAACCTGACGCAACCGTTCCGGATCTCCCACGACGACAGGCAAATCCGCAGGCACGTCGACATCCAGCACGATGCCCTTTTTCCCGGCCTTCGGAGCAAGTGTCGAGATGGCTTCGCTGAGCACCGTGGCGATGAGCACGTCACCACGACGAATCATGATCGTGCCACTCTCGAGCTTCGACAAGTCGAGAAGACTCATGATCAGTTCGAGCAAGTGATTGCTCCTCGCTTCGATGATCTTCACGAACTCGAGTTGCCCTGGCGTGATTTCTCCAGCGATGCCGCCCGAAAGCATTTCGCTGTAACCGAGGATCGAAGTGAGCGGCGTGCGTAGTTCGTGCGAGACCGTGGCGAGGAAGTGACTCTTGAGTTTGTCGAGTTCCTTCTGCTTCGCGTACGCCTGTTCAAGGGCAGTGTTTTTCCTGGTCAACTCGCGGAAACTCTCGCGCATCGAAGCGATGTGCATCGTCGATGTCAGATGGGCTTTGTGGCCGCTCCAGAGCACCACATCGAGCACCGCGACGAGATGTTTGGCCACGGCTTCCGCCACAACACCCGTGGCACGTGGCATGAGCGGCAATAGCTCCGCCACACGCGCCACGTCGATACGACTACTCACCTCGAAAAGCGCATCCGGTATCGAGTCATTCGTCGGCTCGACAAATGGGCCCACGATGATCCGCCCGATGGTGTCGCCCTCGTATTGAATCGGCATGAGGCGATATTGCGCCCCGGTAAAACACGGATGTTGCGTGCCCTCTTTCGAAACGAGCCGTAGTCGTTTCACATCCGCCACGATGCGCGCGCACGCACGTCGTCCTGATGGCTCTTCGTTCACCATCGCGCACAAACCGCATTCGTTCGTCGTGCTCGCGAGGTTTACCCCGGAACCGGAAACGATGCGCACGTGCAGGCCGAAGATCTGCTCGAACGACATGACCATCGTGCGTAGCGATTCGCGATCGACGAGATCTTCGAGTCGCGGCGGGCCGAGACCTATCGATTCTGCGCCTGTCGCAGCGTCATCTCTCATGGCGTCCCCCCAGGCAGCGTGTTCACTCCGATCGCGCCCATACGCGTCGCAATGAGTTCACGGAAAGGTGTTGTCACGCCGAGTTGCTGTGCCGCCGTTCGCACCATCTCGTCACCATCAATCGACAGCTTCTTCGCCAACTGATGGCTCTGGTCGAGTGAATGCCACGTGCGCCACAACAAACAGATGAACGTTTCGACAACTCCGACACCGCGCGTAGCAACCGCTCGAAACACAGGCTCAGCGCTCTTTTGCGCCAAACGAGCCAGCTCTTCGTCGGTGCGGATGTCCGCCATGTCCCGCTTGTTGAATTGAATGATCACCGGCATTTTTTTGATTTCGATGCCGCTGTCTTTCAGGTTTTGCCGTAAATCCAAGTACGACTCGGCAGTACGGTTTGTCTCGGACGTGCGCGAATCAGCGATGAACGCGACCCCATCTGCCCCTTGCAACACGAGCTTGCGCGTTGCGGAGTGTATGGGTTGTCCGGGCACGGTAAAAAGCTTGATACGAAGGGAGAAATCACCATCTTTCGACTTGAACGTCAGGGGAAGCAAGTCGAAGAAAAGCGTGCGGTCGTCCTGCGTTTCGAGCGTCATCAGCCGACCGCGCGTGTCTGATCCAGCACGCGCGTGCAAGGCTACGAGGTTCGTGGTCTTGCCGCTTAAAGCAGGCCCGTAATACACGAGCTTGATGGTGATCTCGCGAGAGGCGAAATCGAGCTGCACGGTGGGATTGTCGCACGCATGTAGGGCGCGCGTCTTGATCGATCAGAAGAAGTAGACGGTCACGAAACGCTTGCTTCGGTGTGGGCAGGTGCTGTCGCAGAAATCCAAACACCACTGCGCAGGCTTTCCAGTTGCTCAATGACCCCGGCAAGCGTCTTGGCTTCAGAGTCACACGCTAAGACCGCCGTTTCGACACTCGGCGCCGTGCTCGCTCGTTCAGTCTTCGCGGCACTGAGTATTTCGATGACTTCGCGATGCAACTCTTCGCCCGCAGTCACAACCCACGTATCGAGACGTTGGGCAAACTCGTTGATCATCTCGTCGAGCTTCGGACCAACCCTCGCCGCTGCTTCTTGCACTGCAATAGGCGCCAACTCCTTGGCCCGATTCTTCGTTTCCGTTTCAATTTTGCCCTTCACATAAACTGCGAGCACAGGAGCGGCGACCGCGAGAATGCCACCAAGTAGCAAGTTCATGGTGATCCCGACGAAGAGACCCGCGCCGAACAATGCGATGACTCCGACGTCGTATCCCAACGTGTCGATCTCGACATTCGGTGTTCTCAAATCAGCACCGAGCGCTTCGCGTACTCGCTTCGCTACGTCATGCGCATCGTCGCGCACGAGGGCGATCGTTCGTTCTGCCAAAGCTTCGAGCGCGTTGGCGATCTCTTTCGTCTCGGCTTGAGCCCAATCGGTGAATGTACGTTCGAGGAACGGTCCGAGATGCATCTTGAGTTGATCGGCTGGCGCGTTGTCGACGACATCTGGAATCTGCCGGTTCACATCCGCGACAAACCTTTCTAAATCCCGCTGTACCCACGCCTGAATCCGCGCGACCTCTTCACGAATTCCAAACCGGCGCTCATCGATCGTTTTGGTTTGTCCGTCCAAATCTTTCTCGAGCATCTGAATCCTTCGGGTCAGTTCTTCACTCGACATCGCCGCCGCGCGCCGTCGTGCATCGATGCCTTTGCTCAACATTCGCGCCGCTTCGATGCCTTCACCGAGCGCGTTGTCGAGCAGGATGCGCCCTCGTTCCTCGGCCAAGAACGTCGTCAAGTGTCGCAACAATTCCGGCATGCCGCTGTCCATTGCATGCCCGTCCAGTGCCTTCCTTGCGCATACCGGGAAGACCACTGGGCTACGCACGAGCTTGGCGAGTTCCGAACGAATGTACGCAAGCGCTTCGACTTCTTCTTCGTCGCTCCAAATGTCGCGCTTCGTCACGACGAAAATGATCTTGTCTCGCGATTGCCCCAAAAGTTTTTCAGTCAGGAACACCCGCTCGCTTTCCTTGAGCGGCTGGCCCGCATCGAGAAGGAAAAGCACCGCGTCTGATCGTGGGATGTAGCTGTACGTGATGTCCGCGCGTTGAAGCGACAGATCGTTCACGCCCGGAGTATCGACCAAAACAATACGTTCGCGAAGGATCTCCGCCGGGTAAAACACCTCGAGCCGATTCACTTCGCTCGCTGCAGCTTCGGAACCTTTTTCCTGACCAACCGCGAACTTGCGAACTTCCTCGAACGCCATCGTTTGTCGTTCACCAGAAGCACGCACGAGTTCTGCGCGAGGTTGAGCGGAGTATTCAAGGTGATGAATAACCGCGGTCGTCGGTGTCACGCCGACCGGAAGCACTTCGGCTCCAAGCAGCGCGTTTACGAACGTCGTCTTGCCATGGTTGAACTCGCCTACCACGACCAGGTGAAACCGGTCGGCTTCGAGCTTGTTGACGACTTCATTGCTGATGCGCGTACCGAGCGATTTCGCTCCGACGCGGTTGGCAATCGTCACGACGTTGCGGAGCACCGTCGCCACTTCGAGTTGCTTCGTGCGGAATGATTCGAGCATCGGTTTATCCAAAGATCTTGATGAGGTCGTGCACTTCGTCGTCGACGTGTTCCATCGACACCCCCGGACCTTCGAGCCCGACGTGCCGCTTGTAGAGATCACTCTTCGCAAACGCGCGCAAGGCCAGCACGCGCTTCGGTAACCAAGGGTGACTAAAGAGCAGTTCGCGATAGCGACCAATGCCCTCTTGGCTTTCCTGATGCTGCGCCAAGAACTCCTCTACGTTCATTTCGGCATGCAGCTTGTTCGAACCGATCGCGAGTTTCGTGAACGTGCTCGTCGAAACGTCGAGGCTCTTCGAGCACAACATGCCTGCGCGGTCGCACGTGATCTCGGCGCGCCTGGACCAACTCCTCAAGGGCACCATCGCGGGATAAACGATCCACTGAACGAAGAGCGATGCCATGACCGTCAGGTAGTGCATCGTCGTCAAGTACACGACGTGGTTGTTGTGGATATGTCCACACTCGTGCCCGATGACGCTGCGCAATTCTTCATCGGTGAACTTATCGACGAGCGCCGAGTGGACCATGATGAACGAGTCGTCGTTTGTCCCGTACGTCGCGGCGTTCATCGTCGCACTGCTGACGATGTATACAGTAGGCGTCGCGATTCCGAGCGTTTGGGCGCATTCAGCAGTCAACGCATGCACGCGCGGAAATTGATTCGGTCCCACTTTGACGCCATGTCCAAGCAGCTCCGCCTTTCCTCCCGCTTTGAGCATGCGCACCGTTGCTTCCACGGCGAGTTGGACTGGCTTCATTCTCTCGAAGGCCAATCGCGTCGCATGGTCCGATGCATACGCATATGCGTGACCCCCGCCATCCGAACCGCCTGCCCGCCGCTCTCGACGGCCTTCCACGAAGCCCTGGAAATCGAGCGTTCCCACTTGTGCCATGAGGATCGAAGGTAACGGGGGGGCATCGGAGACGCAACCGCACCTCCCGATTCGCTACGCAATTCGACAAGCTCTCAACACAACCTTCACAGATGCGATCAGCCGTTGCGGCACGAACGTGGTCGCACAAATGAACAACCCTCGAACCGTCGTTGAAATTTCAGGTGGAACATTTGGGGGCTGCGGGTCGCCTTCGGCGCCCTTTTCCCCAACCCCCACCCCTCCCCGTTGAACCAGGCTTGCGTTATGAACGGAGAACCAGCCTCGAATGCCTCAAGTCTACGGAAACACCAGCGGGCTCAGCCCAAGCGCCCACAAGACTCTCGAACGCATTTACCGCCGCAAGGTGCCGCTCGCGCACATCGCGACGCCGGAACTCATCAAATCGCTCGCTGAAGCAACACAAGAGACAGGCCGACAGGTCGGCGCACTCGTGCATCGATCGGGTGCAATCGATTACGTAATCGTTGGTGATGCAACGAAATTGATGCTGCCCGATATCGGTCGTTTGCGCGCAGCCGAAGGACGTTTTCGCGCGTTACGTCTCGTCCACACTCATCTTTACAACGAGCCACTCACGCGTGACGACTTCGTCGACCTCGTGCGTCTGCGTCTGGACCTTGTTGCCGCAATTCAGCTTTCTGCCGAGTGCGAACCGAAGACGCTGGAATATGCGTACAACACGCCGCCGTCGCCCGTGGCCACCGATGAAGACGCGCAAGATCGACTGCCATATCGACGCGTAGGCCCCGTCCCGATCGGACGGATCGAAGTGGACTTTGGTGAACTCATCACGGCGCTCGAAGACGAGTTTGCCAGACGTTCACGCACGGTATCGACGACCGCCAAAGATGGTCGCGCGATCCTTGTTCACGTTGCGGAAAAGTCGAAACATGGCGCGTTTGCCCATGCAGAAGACAGCTTGCGAGAACTGGCCGAACTGTCACGCACGGCCGGTGTCGAAGTAGCCGACAAGGTCATTCAACTACGCGACAAGATCGATCCGCGACTGATCGTTGGTAAAGGCAAACTCGACGAAATCGTCTTACGCGCTGCAGAACTCGATGCCGCCACGCTCGTCTTCGACCGCAACTTGAACCCGTCACAGGCTTCTGCGCTCGCCAAACATTCCGATCTCAAGATCATCGATCGCACGCAGCTCATCTTGGACATCTTCGCCCAACGTGCGGAATCAGCCGACGGCAAGCTGCAAGTGGAACTCGCGCAACTCAAGTACGCGTTGCCGCGCTTGGCTCAGAAGGACGACGCTCTGTCGCGTCTTACCGGTGGCATTGGCGGGCGAGGTCCGGGCGAAACGAAACTCGAAATCGGGCGACGTCGAGCGAAAGAACGGGTGAGTTTTCTCGAAGACGAACTCAAGAAATTGAGCCGGCAACGCGAACAAAGAAGGCGCAAGCGTTCCCGCCAAGGCGTTCCGATCGTGAGCATCGTTGGCTACACGAATGCGGGCAAAAGCACGCTGCTCAATACGCTCACCGGGTCGGAGACCATCGCCGAAGACAAACTCTTTGCGACTCTCGATACGCGCTCGCGAAGGTTACGTTTTCCAGAAGAACGCGAAGTGATCATCACGGACACCGTGGGGTTCATCCGGGAACTACCGAAGGATCTTTTTGCGGCGTTTCGAGCGACGTTCGAGGAAACAGCGGACGCCGATCTACTTTTGCATGTCGTCGACGCGAGTGATGAAGCACGGGATCAACACATCGTCACAACCGAAGAATTGCTCGAAGAACTCGGCCTCGCCTCGATTCCGCGCATCGTCGTTTTCAACAAGGTGGACTTGATCCAACCTGGAGAAGCACGACGGCTCGTGCTTGGACGCAAGGACGCAGTGACGACGAGCGCTCGAGATCGCGAGTCCACGCGGGTGCTGTTGGCCATGATTGCTTCACGGCTGGAGGAGCGTTGGGAGCAGGCGCGTTTGTCGCCATATGCAACTCAGGAAACGAACGAAGACGTCGAGACGGAAACCGTTGGAGCAGCAACGGATTTGGAAACCACGTCGCTCACGACGCTCGAAGAATTGATGGGCACGAAGCGGTATCGGCGAGTGACGATTCGCGCGTAGAAGAGCGCCTCACCCCTAACCCCCTCTCCACGAAGCATTGCTTTGCAATGCTTCGTGGAGAGTCCCAACGAGGCTTCGCCTCACCCACCAGAGATGAAAGCGGATCCC
>JANORL010000949.1:0-1628 GCA_031415295.1 Polyangiaceae bacterium
GTGCGCGAAGATTACGACAAGTTTTGGTTCACCATCATGGACTTCCGCGAAGCGACCCGGCACTTCGAAGACGAATCGTTTAATGGTCCGGCCGAACAGATCCTCGTTGTAAAACCGGGCGACCCGATCCTTTCGCCCGAAACGCCCGACGACCCAGCTCCAGACTCGCCGTCGCACTCGCGTCGAAATAACGAACGTCGAACCAAATACATCATTTCTGACCAAGAGGTTCTCACGGTCGCCGAGACCATCGTGCGTTATGGTGCGTCCGGGCAACGCGTGGATGTCCCCGTGGACGAGCATGTGCGAGGAATCGTGCGTGGATTGTGCCCAACGCGTCCCGAGTTTCGCGATCTTTGGCGAAACCCCGGACAGCGGGCGGATTTGTTGGCGAAGCTGGAAACCGAGGGGATCACTTCGGGGGATTTGGCGAAAACCTATGGTGCTGGTTTTGCGACCTACGATCTATTGGCGCACGTGGGTTATGCAATGCCTCCGGTGCTCCGTAAAGATCGAGCAAACAAACCCACTGTAAAGGCCATTGTCGCGACGCATTCGACGCTTCGCCGTCAAGTGCTCGAAGCATTGCTCGTGAAGTTTGCCGACGAGGGTCTCGAGCATCTCGACGACACGGCGCATTTGAAGATTCCTCCGTTCGATGCGCTTGGAACGCTGGTGGAGCTCGTTCGGGCTTTCGGCGGCCGGGAAGGGTTCGAGAAGGCAATTTCGGTGCTGGAAATGTACCTGTACGACGACGGTTGACAACGCTCGTTTCACGGACGATCGGAAGCGTAGGCCAAGCACGCTCGAATGTCTTCGAACACGAGCTGCGGGTAATCTTTCAGAATGTCCTCGGGCGTCATCCCCGATGCAAGAAAGTCGATAATCAACGACACCCAAATGCGATGGCCGCGTATACAAGGTTTTCCACCGCATACGTCAGGATCCGAAGCGATTCGACCGAGCAATTCCTGATCCGTCATCCCCGTCATCCTTTCAACGTGGGCAAACCCTAACACCGTCGATCATAATCGAGCGTCGTTTCTTGCTGGAGTGGTTCATTCGCGGATACCGGCTTTGAGTTCATCGCGTACTTTGTAGGCCATCGCTAGGTCGTGTTCCCAATACGCACGCAATTCCTGCGTGAGCGTTGCATTTTTCAACCACTCTTCGGACTCGGGAATGAGTTTTTCGAGCACTCCAATCCCGGTATCGAATTCGCCGTTCATTTGGCAACACCTTGCATATATGCCCGAGAAGATGCACTTCTGCTCACGATCGGTAAAACCTAGTTGTACCAGTTCTTCCCAAAGAGCTGTGCAGACGTCGTGTGGTTGATCGGCCATATACGCCGCACTAAGAATCATACTCGAGATGCGCTGCTTGTAAGCGAGTGCTACCTCGTTGTTATCGCCTGCGCGGGTGACAAACTCCTCCTCGATACGCCGATAATCTTGTACGACATCCGCGAAAGGCCGTTCGTGTTCGTGCAGACGGACTTCGGTGAAGCGCCATACAAATGCGATCTCGTCGGGTGAATCTTCTTCGTCGTCCATATCGACCATCCCTCATTTCCAATTAGGTTTCCAAAATTCGCAAGAACCATTACCAATATGAGAAGGCCATTC
>JANORL010000950.1:0-9149 GCA_031415295.1 Polyangiaceae bacterium
TGGACCACGACTCGCGCACTCGAACAACAAACCCTTGCACGACTTCTGGAGCGCCTTCGAGGGGCATTTTCAGCACTTCTTCGACCAGATCGAGGACTTCTTTGAGCTTCTTGTCGCTGGCAGCCAGAGGCGCGGCCGCACGCGACGTCGCTTTTAACAATTCGATATCGTCGAGCGGAAACGTGATGGTTCCGGCGAGCAAAAACAATGGCGTTTCGCGGTCCTTTGTGCCTTTGCGCCCCGGTACAACATCTTGTTCGAGGGCTGGCTGGGCTTTCGAAAGCACCGCATAGAGGTCTGCCTGGGTCGTTTCCTCCTGCGCTTCGGCGGAAGGTGGCGCCGCAGGCGCTTGCCCCCGTTGCACCGGCACCGGCTTTGGAGGCGGCGCACAGAGAGGAGCCCACTGCGGATGTTTTCGGATACGCGGTACGTAGGCATTTTCGTACCAAATGACTTCGATGGACGGGTCGTCTTTCGATTCCGACGGGCCCACCACTGGTTTTTCTTGGACACGTTGGTCAGCGGATGGTTTGTCGTGGTATTGCGCCTCGGCAGCCGCATTCGATGCCGCAAGAACGCCGTCGTATCCAGCCGCGGACTGGGACTTGACTTGCATCTCGCCAATGGTTTTGGGAGGTGCCAAATCCAAGGAACGGGTCGGAGCGGGAGCGTCGCCGAAGGTGGACGATAGCCTATTCTGACCGAAATCAGGCGCTGCTGCGACAGCCGCAAACGCTGGTGCGGAAAAGTTGCCGCTCGACAATGGCTGCAATGCCGGGGTTGGTGCGAAGGACGGGACCGCAAACGTTGGCGAATGAGCCGCGAGTCGCGGCCCTACGACACCGGGTAGCGGCGGCGGCGCCATCGGCAAACGTTGCGCCATGTTTGATTCTGGCAGCGCAGTCGGCACTGAATTCGACACATTCGGGTCCGGCAACGAATGACCAAAAGGAATCACCGGCTTTGATCCAAGCAACTCCGACGCCTTGATTACTTTTGTCGTTTCTCGCTTCTGCTCCGGTCGTTCGGGCTGTTCCCCAGCCGAGTCATTCCGACGCGATTGCAAGGCGTCCAAATTGTATACGGCGGTTCCCTTGTTGTCGTCCTCGTCGTCGCTCCAAATACCCGGTAGTCGACTTTGAGGCACAGGTGTGGCCGCAGCATCGACGCCAAACGGAATCGCCCGCTGCGCACCATGAAAACTCGTCACATCAATGTCCGTCGTCATGTCGGGATCGTACGCTTGGCGTTTTTCCTGCAAAGAAACGCCAAGCTCCCGACGCGCTGCACGTTTCGATTCAACGTCCCCCCTCCTGTCAACCTGAGGCAACTTCGATTCCACCTCGGCCCAGGTCACCGTCTTGCCAGCCTCCTGCAATGCCACAACGACTGTGCCAGGTTGGTCAAACGACGAAACCATGTAATGCCCTCGAAACGTCAACGTACAAACTCCGCGATCCGTATCGATCCACAAAGTATCGGGACGCAACACGACGGGCGATGGCGAATGACCAGGCGTGTTGAAAAACATGACCGGCACCAAACCAGGTAAACTGGTTACCAGTCGAGGATGGTCGGCGTGCAGGTTTTCAAGAATGATCCGTTCGTCGACGCGAAGCGCGTCAACGCGTTGATCCGTTGGCGCAGCCTGAAAAAAACTCGCGTCGAAATCATGCCCAATCGCCTGGGTTTCGAAGTTGTTGTCAAGAAAAACGCCCGTTTGAGCCCGTAGTTTTTCGCTTCGAATTCGCCACCGTGCGGAAATCGGACCGAACCCCTCCGGTGCAATGCTTTGCGATGTCTCCGCTACAAAATCGCCCTTCGACACAATCTGCGGAAGAACCCGTGTACCCAGCGTAGAATCCCAATTCGTATTCAAACCAATCGGGTTCCACGTTTCAGACCCTCCAGAAGCTCGCTCGTACCTAAGCGGCATCGTGCTCCATCCTGGCCCCTCGCGAACACTCCCATCCGCATACAACGTACGCAAACCATAGACGTCGAGGGCCTTGTTCAGCTCACCCACGATCATTCGCACACCAAGCACACGCGTCGGTCGGCGTTGTGGTGCAAATGCACTGCCTACCAGCATCACTTCGGCTCGAGGCTTGAACGGCACGAGGTCATTCGGATACTCGACGCTTTGCGCCAAATCGTCGTTGAAATGCTTGTCTCCGCTCTGCAGCGGGTCTTGCTCCGGTGCCAACACGGAAGTCACCGGCGCAAGTTGATACGTCGCCTTGCAAATGACAGCAATGGCGCACTGACCTTCTCGCGGTCGATAACGCAGCAAAGTTGATGGCAACGCGCACAGGGAATAGAGCCGCATGAGAGAACCACAAGATTCGAACGATGCATGTCCTTCGAAGCGAACAAGAGCATAGGTTACGACAAGACCACCTGTCAACCGTTCGCTCGCTTCAGTGCATGTTCGACAAACGATGACCGGGGTTTGGGGCGAAGGACGCCGAAGAGGGTGTCTACCAGGCTTTCATCGCAGATCGAGATAGCCCTGGGAGGGATTGATTTTTCGGCGTTTGCGGTGGGGCCCCGCTGTCTGAACCCGCGTAGCGGGCGAGTTCGGGGTGCCGCGACGCCGAAAAATCAATCCCTCCCGGAGCGGACAAACTCAGATTTCGCTGGGAAACTCTGATAGACACCTTCTAAGGCGATCCGCAGCCCCAAATTCACAACCAGGGCCTCGAACCTGACCACAGGACATGCACAATAACGAACAACTCAATTCGACACGCATTTCGATGAACGCTTGAAGAGCGGTCCGTCAGCATTTGCCCGCGCTTCGCACCTCACCCTTTCCCCGACGCTTCGCGTCACGGAGCGTCCCCACAAGGTTTCGCCTCACCCACCCGAAATGAACGCGACAATCGACTCTCCACGCATTCGCACCGCACCCCGATTTGACGTTCTGGTTGGTATGATTGGGCAAACATGCGAGCCTCTTCGGTCAAGACACTCCTTTCGGTTCCGCATCTGAATGATTGACGAAAATCGCAGTTGTTGTGATAGAAGTCGTTCGTGATCGCAAATTCGGGGAGGTTTTTCCGCTGGCGTTCGGTCGTTGGTGCCGCTCTGCTCGCCAGTTTCTTGTTGCTTTTGGGGTGCCGGGCCAAAGAGGCCGCAACGGAGCCACCCAACGTGTCGGCCTATACAGGAACGTGGCAATACCGTTGGGGTGATTCACCGCGGCTGCCAGATGGGGCGCTCGCATGGACTACGGCCGCTGATTCTCCAGAATGGCAAGCGCTTTCCGAGATGGGCTCACCACCGGACCGTGGAGGGAAAACTTCGGTCTGGGTACGCACACGCCTCACCGGACAAAACGCCATCGAGCCGACACTCTACCTTCGTGGCGTCGATCAAATCTTCGAAGCCTATGTCGACGGCGCCCTTGTGTACCACTTTGGCACATTCGATGGGCCCGATGCGCGTCGGTTCCTAGGCTACAAAGCCCATTACATTCCACTGGGCCAAACCTACCAAGGAAAAACCTTGACGTTACGGATCTATTCAGATCACGTCAACATTGGTATTTTCGGCGAACCGCTCATCGGTTCACACGCAGATGTGTCCACGTTGGTGACGCGGCGTGATCTGCCGACGTTAGCCATGGGTTCCGTCATGGGGTCCATCGGCGCCTTCGTTTTCTTGCTGTTCCTCGCCCGGCGAAAAGAACGCGGATACCTGACCTACGGTTTGCTCGCGCTCACCCTGGGTATGTACTTCACCGCCGTTTCACCCTCTCGGCAGCTCATCCTCGATGCACCACTCGTCTGGGTCCATGCCGAATTGTTTTTCCTGTACATCGTCGGCGGTTTGCTGACGGGCTATGTCGAGTACGTCTTCGGTCGAGGTTGGCGCGGAATTGTTCGGTGGATCAAGTTCGCCCTCTTTGGTTACACCGTACTCGCCGCAATTCTCGTGGCCACGGGCTTCGTGCCCGTCTTGAAGACGCTGCTCCCCTACCAAATCCTCCTGCTTGCAGCGATGTTTGTCTTGACCATTCAAGCCCTTCGCGGCGCTTGGTCGGGCAGCCCCGACGCGCGAATCTTCAGTGCAGGGTTCCTCACCGGAGCGAGCGCGGGAACCTACGACGTCCTTGGTGCTATGGGCATCTTGTCCAGGACAAACGTTCCCATCGGTCATCTTGGGATCTTCGCCTTCACCCTCGCCCTCGGTTTGATCCTTGCCCGCCGATTCCTCGAAGTGCAGGAGCGGCTTGGACAATACTCCACCGTTCTCGGCTTGAGCCTCGCCTCGGCGCGTGTGCTCGAACCTGGAAAACAAGCCCAGATCGCTCTGGACGAACTTCTGCGTTTGCTCAAGGGCAAACGCGCGTTTCTCTTCCTAACAACGAAGACCGAAGGATCAGACCAGCCTGGCGAACTCGAACTACGCGCCATGCGCGACGTGTCGGTACTCGCGCAAGGCAGTACAGAACGCGAAGTTTCGCGAAGTTTCGAGGGTTTGTCACTCAGGATGGATGTCCTCGAACGTGTACGCGTCACGCAAAAGCCGCTCATCACCAGTACCCAGACGGGTAAGAAGCGCAGGAGTGCCATGGCGGCACCGCTGTTGGTGCGTAACGAGCTGGTTGGCGTTGTGTACTTGGAGGCGGCAGAGTCGCGCAGGCCCTTCGATGATGCGGATCTTGCCGTGCTGCTCGGTCTGGGTACGCAGCTTTCCATTACGATCGTCACGACGCGCGCGGTGCGTTTGGAAGTCCAATCGGCGCTGCAAAAAGGACGTATCGAACGGCAAAGCGCCCTTCTTGAAGCTGCTTCGCGTATGGCAAAAGGAGACGTCGAGACGCCCATCGTAGTGGATTCCGATAGCGATCTGGCGGATCTCGGTCGAGCACTCGACGAAATGCGTTGCGACGTGCGAGCGAAGATCGAGATGCTTCAGGCGAGAAACGCCGACATTCAGGTGCTCAACGACGAGTTACGCCGAAAGATCGAAGAGCGAACAATGACGTTGCTGATGGCGCTGATGAGCGACGATGCAAAACCGCCACCGATCATGCGTAAACAAGGGTCAATGATCGGCGATCGTTACCGCATCGAGCGTAAACTCGGCGAAGGTGCCATGGGGGTCGTGTACGACGTCGAACGCACAACGGATGGCAAACACCTGGCGATCAAGTTACTCACGGAAGTGAAGGACAAACCTTCGGTGGCCCGCTTCATTCGCGAAGCAAACATCCTAGCGAGAATGGATCACCCGAACCTTGTCTCTATTTTCGACGTGGACGTGACACCCGATGGGCAGTTGTTCATCGTAATGGAGCTATTTGCGGGACAAACGCTCGAAAAGTACAAGAATAAAGACGTTCCGTGGTCACTTTCCGCGTTGGCTCAAATTGTGGAAGGGCTCGCCGCTGTACATGCGTGTGGTGTCGTGCACCGCGATTTGAAGCCGAGTAACGTGCTTGTCGCACTCAGCTCGAAGGGCCAACCTGTGGTCAAGTTGGCCGATTTTGGTATTTCAACGCTTGCTGGGGGAGATGAAACGCAGGCCGCCCCAAACCCAGGCGTGGGGGATGACCTCTACGACGAAAAAACGGCGATTCTCAACAAAGCGAAACTCGGTCCCCCAGCCAGCTTTGAAGTCACGAAACCGGGCGTGCTTGTGGGAACACCTTCGTACATGGCGCCTGAACTCGGTCGGGGAGGAAAGGTCGTGCGTCCCTCTTCGGATATCTTCGGCTTTGGCATCATGGCCTACGAGCTGCTGGCGAAAGAACGCCCGTTTCACATGCCGCCCGTGCTTCTGGTCGCGACGGGCAATCCATTGACGTGCCCCTCGGGGCTTCGTTCGGTGCCGGGTTTGTCGTCGGGTTTGGTCGAGCTGCTCGAACGGTGTTTGTCTCCCGAGCCGGAAGCGCGCCCCAATGCCATCGAAATCGCCGAGGCACTTGCTGACGAAAAGGAGAACACGATCAAGGCTGGCACCCGGCGTCCATGAACGAGCGGAGGTCTGGTTGATGGGGGCCCGAATCAATGCATTGCTAAAGGTAGCCATCCTCGCCCCACGTACACGATGCACTGCAAGAGCTGCACTGCACTACGTCTCGCGAGTAGGTCGAGGTAATCGTCGAACGATCCGCCAGTCTTCCAAGCATCCGTGAGGGGGGCGAAAGAAGTCGGGGTGCTTAGTCCAAACAAAGTGGCAATTTCGCACTTGACGCGTCATTGGTCGGTTCCTGTGCATTTGCACATGCGGATGCCACGCGTGCTCGCTCCCGGCTCGTCAGTGTTTGTCGGCGTCGAATTTTTTTGACGCGCGGACACACGTACGCAGTGGCGCCGGCGAAGACGAGCGCAAACTCAGGCAAGATGCAGCGCCTTTCACGTGCGACGTTTCTTCGGAAATGGCAACGAGAGTTGCCCCAATGGGCACCCTCTTGCGTTTCGGTGGACCTCGCGCCGACAAACTCGCCCGTGCCAAACCCTCTCGTATCGCGTCGGCCGTCAATGCTACTTGACGCCACTTCATTCGACCTGCGCACTTTCGACGGATGAGTCACGTCTATCGCGAATACGTGCCGGAGCAACCATGCCCAGGGTTTCCGGCGAGCATACATCACGTCGGCTTTGGGCTCGTCGAAGAGCTTGCCAAATAGCGGAAGCTGCACAGGGTTTGGCACGGTATTCTCCTGCGGCGGCACATACGGTTTGGCCGATGCTACCACTTGCTCGCGTAACTTCGCATTCGGCGCCAATACCCCGTGAAACCTGACCATGTGAAAGCGCGGCGGAGGGACCATTGCACAGATTCGCGCTATCAATTCGTACGGGTCGAACCGCACGAATCGCGCCCCATCACGCCATGTTTTCTTCAATTCGTAGCGTAATTCGTGGCCATCTCCCGGCCATCGCGGTGGTCGAAGGTCAGCGGGCAGCGCGACCTCGGCGCGAAGGCGGAGATCGTCAAGCAAAGCGCGTTGAGCTTGCACGTAGTCGTCGCCTGCCACTTCACCGGCTTCGCAAGAAAAATGCAGTGCAGCGTAGCGCCCTTCAGCCGTGAGTTTTTCCGCGAGGGCCCGCAGCGTTGTGGTCTTACCGGTTTGTCGAGGAGCATGCACCACGAAATAGCCGCATTGATCGATGACCATTGGCGCATCTGGCAAACGCTCGGCAGCCGGGAGCATGTAGTGCATTTCCGGCTTGCAAGGCCCTGCGGTGTTGAAGAAGCGCTTCATGGACGAGGACGAAGCCTCAGCAGCGCGGGGAAGTCAAGCAGGCCGTGCGTCCCGGCCACGGTTCCCGGGTTCGAGGGGAATGCAAGCTATTTTGTGTGACCGCTGAATGTTTTTCCTGACGGAGCAACCAACGTCGCTACGCACCTCAAACAATCATCGTGCCACCCACCCGAAGGAAAGCATCGTCATGAACTCGTTCAGTCGCGTTCGATCGTTTCGTTTTTCAATAGGTTTGTCGCTCTTGCTCGGGCCTGCGGCGTGCATTCCAGATGCTGGCATGGGTGGTGTCGTCGACGTCGTCGACGTGCCTGACACAAGGGCACCCGGTGGTGCAGCGGGTAAGGGCGGGGGAGTCGTCGATACGTGCGGCGATGGCGTCTTTAATGGACTAGCCCGCGAAGCGTGCGACGACGGCAATACTGTCAGCGGGGACGGTTGCGCTGCGAATTGCGCGATTGAAACAGGATATGTTTGCACGGGCGAACCAAGCGTATGCGCAGATATCGACGAATGTGCAAAAAATACGAACGTTTGCGGTCCGAATGAAACCTGCACCAATACGCCCGGTTCATTCACTTGTACGTGCGTTCCGGGTTTCGCCGATTGTAATGGCTCGGCGGTCGACGGTTGCGAAGTGAATGTTTTGAGCGATGCCGCGAATTGTGGTGCGTGTGGCACGTCCGTTCCCGATGACCCCAATCCATGCACGGTCGATGCATGCGTGAACGGTCTTCCGGCGTATGAGAACGCTGCGGTTGGAAGCTCGTGCGGTTCGGACCAGACGTGTAATGGCAACGGAGAATGCGTGCTCCTCGCCGGCCAAGTTTGCTCGGCTGATGTCGATTGCGTGAGTGGGGTTTGCGTCAACAAAGTTTGCTCGGTTGATGTTTGCCCGTCGTCGGCATTGGGGCTACCCAATCCACCCATCCTTCCTGTCGGCTCCGACTATTTGTGGGTAGATATAAACGGTAATGGCGAAATGGCACTCGTCAGTTGGACGAGCAGCACCACGATAGGTGTATTCATCAGCAATGGCCACGTTGGCTTTGCGGGCGTCAATCCGGGCAACCGGATGATTGCTGCGGATGTCAACGCAGACGGCAAACCGGACATCGTGGTTTCGAACTACGGAAATAACACCGTGAGCCTATTCATGAACAACGGCAATGGTACCTTTGCAACCAAAGTCGATTACCCCGTGGGCAGCGGTCCCCTAGCAATGGTGGCGACAGACATCAATGCCGACGGCAATCCTGATGTAGCTGTCACGAATTTCGGTAGCAATACGGTGAGCGTGCTTTTGAACAACGGAAATGGCACCTTTGCGCCGAAAGTCGATTACAATGCAGGCCTTGGTCCCCAGTCTGCCGCGTCCGCGGACTTGAATGGCGATGGCAACGCCGACCTGGTTGTCACGAATTATTATGACAATACGGTGAGCGTATTTTTGAACAACGGCAATGGCACTTTTGCCACGAAAGTCGACAACTTCACATTTTCCGGACCATTTTTGGTGACCGCGGCGGATGTGAATGGCGACGGGAAGCCCGACCTCGTCGTCGCGATGAATTCAACGCAAGGGGTGAGCGTGCTCTTGAACAATGGCAACGGAACCTTTGCGCCACATGTATTCTACAGCTCGGCACAAGCGAGTCCGAGCGACATGGTGCTGGCGGATCTGAACGGCGACGGCAAGCTCGATGTGGTCGTCTCGATGGAAGTCAATTTAGACGATGATGCGGCCATTGTGCGAATAAACAACGGCGATGGCACGTTCGGTCCAGCCAAGGTTTTCCAAGGGGGCTCTCCCGCAGCTATTGCGGTCGCGGACGTCAATGGTGACGGTGCGCTGGACCTCGTGATTGCGCATTACGAAGCAAACGAGGTCAGCGTGCTCGTGAACGACGGCAATGGCGCCTTCGTCGGC
>JANORL010000951.1:0-3860 GCA_031415295.1 Polyangiaceae bacterium
GCGATCCACGAATAATGCGGCCACTGGTGATGCGCTTCGTGGTTGCCAATGCCCATACCCAGCGGAAAAAAATACGCATTCGCAACCCGGCGCTCGTCCGTACCAAAGTGTTCACACCAATCGCGAATCGACGCCCACGTGTACAGCGAGACGACATTGAGCGCGATGAAAACAACCGATGGTTTGACGAAGTAGAGAACCAGTCCCGAACAAACGAGACCTGCTGCAATAAACCACAGACCCATGCGTGGCGCCTTGATGTCCGGCGCCGTTCGAGTTTGTTTACACACGAAAGCCAGGAGCAACGGGACGACATCGAGGATCATGTATACAATTCGGTTTTTCTCGAACAACCTGGCTTTGGAAGGCAAATACAAGGGATCGTGTTCGCCGTTGACCTGCGCATGATGCAAGAGGTGATAACGGCGAAAAGCCTCGCCATACAACGGCAGAATCAAAAGACCCGCGACGACACTGCAAAACAGGCGGTCAAACGACGTTTTCGTGATCGCACGATGTGCACCATCGTGAACGCCGACAACCATGACCGCGTGCGTGAGCAGGCCCGAGACGAGCAAAATCCAAGTATGTCCAGCGGAAAAATATCGCTCACAGGCGACGAGAAGCGCGAATAGAATGGCGGTGGTGCCAACGGTGATGAATGGAACGATCCATACCGTCTTGCGTAACGTGCGTTCGATCGCCGGTTCGTGGGCCTGAAGCTGAAGAGGCATCGATTGGTTCTCTTCAGCGTAGCCTACACCAGTTGTGATGCGAATGGCGTTGATGAACGTGCAAGACCCAAACTTTTTATCATTCCCTATTCCCCTCCCCTCGCCTTTACGTTATCTTCGCACGCGCACTCGAGGTGACTTCATGAAACGTTCATCGATTCTTGGCTTTTCTAGCGCTTATGTGCTCGCTTGCAGCGGCCTGTTCGTTCTCGCGTCTGCTTCTGCAGCGGTGATTGGATGCGCCGACGATCCCAAGCCTGCGCCCGCTGGCACCGCAAACATCGACAAGTTTCAGCCCGAAGGATGCGGTTTCGAGGTCGCGACGCGTTTGGAGTACCCCGAGTATCAAAAAGGCACGCCTGTCGTTTCCGCTGCTCCCGACATTCGTCGCGTCCGACTTGGTCTAGGAGGCAATGTCGACGTGGGTGCTCCCGGCCGCGCGGATCCAGCCACTTCCGCTGGTTTTGGATGGCAAACCGATGCCGGAACGCTCGCCAGCGATGTACAATGGGGAAAAACTGCCGACCCTACTACATGGCCCGGGGAAAACCGTCGTACAGGCGTCACGTTTATCTCTCCGGAAGGCACGCTTGCTCCCCAAGGCGACGATCGTTTGCATGAAGCGTACGTGTGTGGTCTCGACCCGGCGACCACGTATTATTATCGCGTCGGTGGCGGCCCAGCAGGCAAAGAAGTATGGAGCGACGTGTATGCATTCACAACGACGCCCAAGGATCCCGCTGCCGAAGTTACACTCGGAATCAGTGGTGATTCTCGCGGCCAAGGCAATGACGCTTGGCGCCTCATTCAAAATCGCATGATGAAAAAAGGTGTCACGGCACAACTGTTCAGCGGCGATATGATCAATTTTGCCCCGGATCAATCCGAATGGCACAAATGGCTCGACTTGGCCTGGAAAGATTCCAATGGTGACTTGTCGTCGCTCGGCCAAATCCTCACGCTCGCCACGCACGGCAATCACGAAAACCATACCGTGCATTTCTATTCGAGTTTGATACTTCCGCAAGATATCAAAACGTATTCAAAGTACACTGAGCTTTTCTATTCGGTCGACATCGGACCGGTACACGTCGTCATCGTTGATGACTTTTGGATCACGTTCCCCTCGGGCGATCCCGAGTATGCTCCGATGTTAAAAGCGTGGCTCGACAAAGACCTCACCGCGGCCAATACCAATCGCGCGAATGTGCCGTGGATCGTCGTTTCACACCATCACGGAGAATTTTCGTCATCGAGTCATGGAACCGATAAGGACGTTCTGCGTGGGCGCGAGTTTTTCGTGCCAATCTGGGATAAATACCACGTCGACTTTGCGGCACTCGGACACGATCACAATTACGAACGTAGCAAACCCGTGTCCGGACCTCTCACCGGCGATACGCTCGATCCGGTCGTCCAACCGACTCCAGACAAGGGGACCATTTACATGGTTTGTGCCGGCGCCGGTGCCGACAGCTATGGCAATGGTACGAGCGCTTGGACAGAAACGAGCCGTTCCTTCGATAACAAGACGGTCTTCGGATTTTATTCGTTCGTCAAGGCGAACAAGACGACGTTCACACTCGAAGCCCACGAACTGACCGCAGACGCAAGCGACCCCATCATCGACACATTGACGATCACGAAGTAAACCGGTCCTTCATGACCGTCGGTCTATGATTGCGCCGATGAAAACGGTCTCGCTGGGCTTGCCGTACCTGCGGGAGGATCGGTCGCCATCAAGCCGACGATTCGAAAGCGCAAGTGATGCTGGGAAGCGGCGCCAATCGGTGCTATCTCAGGCGTCGTGCGCGGCGGCAATTTGTTTTGACACCTGCGCGCTATACCGCATACCATCGATTCTCGGGAGGCCTTCTTATGCTGAGCGCGATTCGATGGTTCGTCCGGCGGTGGGTCTTTGCAATGCTCGTTCTCGCGTGCGCGCTTTTGCCCGCGTGCACATGCAGCGAGACGAGTCCAGCTCCAAAATTCCCCGGAATTCTCGCCTGCAAAACACCATCAGCCGTTCACGTGGCGCCTCTGCTCGACGTAAAAGAAATCGTTCCTGGCGTCATACCTACCGCATTCTCGGAGGATTCCGGCAACGCCGCATTGTCAATAGGAATCGCCGTTTCGCCTGGGCGTGATGCTCCGGATTTACGCGTATCCTACTCGAGTTCCGCGGGCGAAGGTATACTTGGCGTCGGGTTCTCGTTGAATGCTGGATCGGCCATCACGCGTTGTCCGAAAACAATGGCGCACGATCAGGAGCAACGGCCCGTCTCTTTCAACGCCAACGATTCTTGGTGTTTCGATGGCCAACGCTTGGTCGAAGTCTCACGAAATGGTCAAGAGGTCGAGTATCGGACGTCTCCTGACAACAATATTAAAATTATGGGGCATGTCCTCGATGATGGGCCCGCTTATTTCGAGGCTTGGTTTCCCTCGGGTGAGCGCATCGATTTCGGGAAAACCCCGGAAACGCGTCCAATGGCTGCAACCGGCGTACCTCGCGCTTGGCTCGCGGGCGAAAGGCGCGACGCTCGTGGCAATGGTATCCTGTACGATTGGTGTTTTGCCGAAGACGAAAGCGGCTACACTGCCGAGTATGCTTTGACCTCGATCCGGTATTCCGCTTTTCAAGGAGCTGAGCCCGAACGCGCTGTGGTTTTCGATTACACCATACGCGACGACGTGCAATCGACGTATTCCCATGGAATGGCGTTGCAACATTCGTTGCAACTACGCGAAGTACAATCGTTTGGACCGGATCAACAATTGGCTTTTCGTTACGAATTTGCATACGATAAAAGCGATTCGACAGGGCGTCCGTTGTTGCAATCGGTGCAGCAATGCGCGGGGGATGGGACGTGTTTTGCGCCGACGAGGTTTCATTACGCGAAAGGCGGGACGGGCTTCGACGATATCACCACGAACATCGACGCGCCTTTGTCAGACAAGGCGAGCCCCATGCTTTTCGATGTCAATCACGATGGCCTTTCCGATTATGTCGTCGGCGACTCCACCCCATCGTCAACGCCGTCGAATCCCATCACGGAATGGCGCATTGCGAAGAATACGGGTGGCGCGTTCGCTGCGGAAAAGGTTGCGTTGTTGCAAGACGGA
>JANORL010000952.1:0-6646 GCA_031415295.1 Polyangiaceae bacterium
CGTACACGATTCTTTTTGCCGTGACCGTAAAAGTGGTGGAGAAGGCAGCGGAGGATGTGGCGGAGGAAGGATGGAAGGCAATATGTATAGCGAAGTATGCTGCCTGCATCGCCGCCGTCGGAACTCGGAAACGCGGAAATCATCCGGGAATCTCAAGGTGCGGATCCTGTTTGGAGACATGTAAACATGATCACGAATGGCCTTCTGACATTGGCAATGGTTCCTGCGAATTTTGGAAACCCAATTGGAAATGATAGGAGGTCGATGCTCATGGCCGAAGAAGAAGTAGAAGTAGCAGAAGATGAAGCAGAAGATGAGGTTTCACCCGATGAGATCGAATTTACCCACCAACTTAGCGAGACCATTCTGCGGGAAATGAAATGGCCGTTCGGGGAGATAGAACGCGAACTTCGCCGCATAGAGAAGGAATTTGTTACGCGAGCGGGCGATAACCAAGAAGTTGCCCTCGATGTTAAGCAGCGCATCTCGAAGCAGATTCTTGGTGCGGCGCTCATGGCCGACCAACCGCACGAGGTTTGCCGCAAGATATGGGAGGAAGTGGTCGACCGAGGGTTCCCGGATCGTGAGACGATGACCATCCATACCGGCATCTATGCCCGTTGTTGCCAAATGAACGGCGAATTCGATGCTGCCCTTCAGGTGATCCTGCCTCTCATTGCGGAGTCCGAAGAGTGGCTGAAAAATGCAACGCTCACGCCGGAAATGCGGAGCTTTTGGGAACGCACTCTTGCGGTCGACTACAAGATTCGCGACGAACTCAAAGCCGGGATCCGAGAATAAGCTGACCACTTCGACGGTAGTGATTGTGGTTGGTGCGATTCATGAATCGCACCAACCACAATCGACCCGATCTCACGGACCACGGATTTCGAGCACGACGGTTTCGCACGATTGAAACTGGAGAAGCGTCCCGATGGGTCGCAAACAGCGATCACGCGAATGCGCGAAAAGGTGGGCAGCGTTTGGCGCACGAAAGAGCGCACGACGACGACGGGCGGTGAGGACGACGAAACGATTCTCGATAGCATTGGGCGGCCCATTCGCAGCCTTTCGTTTGCGCCGCAGCCGGCGGGGCAGCAAGCGAAGCGAATCATGCAGGTCGTGCAATATGATCGGCTGAGTGGCAACATATCAAAACGATCCGTACCGACCGCTGAGGGCACTCCAGACAATGAATTGTTGTTCGACGTATTTGCATACGATGCGCTTGCGCGCGAGATTCGACACACGACGCCGTGGAATACGGTTACCACAACGAAATATTACGGGTTTCTCATTGATGTAACCGATCCGTTGTTGAAGCACACGATCACGAAAACCGATACGCTGGGGCGACCGGCAACCATCACAGACGCCGCGAAAGGAGTCACGGCATATACGTACGGCCCGTTTAATATGCTGGCAACGGTGACCGATCCTGGCAATGCTGTGACGCGCTGGACGCGCGATGCGTTTGGCCGGTCAACCAAGATCGAGGAACCTGATCGCGGAACAACGACGCTAACGCACAATGGATTCGGCGATCTGGTTTCGTCCACGGATGCGCTTGGACGCGTAGCATCGTTTGACTTAGACGCTCTCGGACGAACGACGACACGTACGGACAAACTTGCAGCGCAGGTCTTGACGACGACGTGGACGTGGGATACAGCGCCGAATGGCATTGGAAAACTGCACTCGCTGACGAGTCCCGACGCGGTGAAAACGTTTTCGTATACGAGCAAAGGTCAAGCGGAAGGAATGACGTTACAAGTTGGCAATGAATCGTTTGCGACGCGTCAGGTGTACGATGAGGTCGGCCATGTAAAACGAACGGTCTACCCCCAGCCGTTGGGCGTGGACGTTTTCGAGGTGTCGCGCGATTACGATCCGCACGGGTATGTCGTGGGTGTGCGCGATGCAGTGACAAACGACGCATATTGGGAATTGAAGAGCGTCGACAATGCTGGACGGTACAAAGGTGAAACGTTTGGCAATGGGACAACCACGGAGCGGAGCTATTACGAACACAATCAAGCGTTGAAAAGCATTACGACGAAGTTGAGCAGTTCGACGATTCAGCAATTGTCGTACGATTGGACCGAACGGCATGCTGTCGCACCGTTGGTGATGCCCTGGAAACTCGACAGACCAGGCCCGTTTGTCCCAGGATTGGCGTGCGCGAAAAATCTGTAGGAAGCGGCTGAGTTTGCTTTTAGTCTCGCGCGATGTCCGAGCTTGAGGCTTCGCGTGAGGTTTCACGTTCAGGACGACTTCGATCGTAATTGTTCCGTTCTGGAGCCAGTTCACGTGATAAAACGCCATCTTCGGTTCATACCGCTCACGCTAGCATTGCTAGGGGCGTCGAGTGTTCATGCCGGGCCGCAGCTCGACATCCATAAAGCGCTGGACGCTGCGCCCACGACGAATGCGAGTCGCCGGATCGAGACATCCGTCGGCAACGTCGCGTCGGTGGACGAAAAGCGTGGAGTACCAACGTTCTTGTGGGTTGCTCCGCCAGATGCCGCAGGTTTTTCCTCGCGGATGATGACGCGACCTGCGGAGGACATCGCGCGTGAGTTTGTCGAAAAGAACATGGGGTTGTACGACCTGTCCGCAGGGGCCGTTGGTACCGTGTACGTGCGCAACGTGCACGACACGGGCCGTGGTGGAATCATCGTCAAGCTGGCGCAGAACGTCGATGGTATCGAAGTGCTGAACCAGGCGATGAAGGTGCTGATCGATCGTCAGGGTGACGTGATCGCGGTCAGCGGAAACCTGCATGCGGATGCTGTTCCGACGTCGCAAGGTGGCGCGAGGCGAGTGTTTTCCGTGCCGTCGGATCAAGCCATCGCGAATGCATTCGATGATCGTACGGGCTTGAAGATCGTGAAGTCGAGCTTGCGGGACACGGGGCGTGAGGAGAACGGGTATCGAACCTTCGATCTCGTGCAAACGGCCGAGACGAAGCGCGACAAGATTGTCTTTGCAAACCCTGCTCGTGCGAAGAAGGTCTACTATGCGTTGCCAGATCGCATCGTGCCTGCGTATTACCTCGAGCTCGACATGGGGCGCGAGGGATCTTCGAACGCAGATCTTTGGGGGTACATCGTTTCGGCGGAGACGGGCGAACTTCTTCAGCGCGATCATTTGACGCAGGACGCGACGTACAACTACCGGCTCTGGGCGGAAACGACGGGGATGAAAACTCCGCTCGATGGTCCGATCGCGGACTGGACGCCACATCCGACGGGCACGCCGAATGGGCAGAATCCGCCGTACATAACGCCGTCGTTGGTTTCGATGGACGGGTTCAATACGAATCCTGGCGGTACGTTCGATCCATGGCTTGGTGCAGGTGCCACGGCGACGAACGGCAACAACGTCAACGCGTATGCCGATATCAACGGGACAAACGGATATCAGGCGACCGACGTTCGACCAGGACCGTCTGCGGGGAACAACTTCGATTACACTTACGACACGGCACTGGCCCCAAACGCAAACGTTACGCAGCGCAATGCTTCGGTGACGTCGTTGTTTTACATGAACAACTGGCTCCACGACTACTTTTACGATTCGGGTTTTAATGAAGCTGCGGGCAATGCGCAGTTGAACAATTTCGGTCGAGGCGGTGTAGGAAACGATCCACTCCTTGCCGAAGCGCAGGACTACAGCGGCACGGACAACGCGAATATGAGCACGCCGGCCGATGGTGCTTCGCCGCGCATGCAGATGTTCGTGTTTACTGGGGCGAGCGATTCGTCCGTGGAGTCGCAGCCGCTCAATGCGACGTGGGCGCCGGGCACGGCGGCATTTGGACCTCAAACGTTCAACATTACGTTTGACGCGATAGTCGCGGAAGACGGGACGGGTCCCGATGTCAACGACATTTGCGAAGCGGTGACGAATAACATTGCGGGCAAGATTGCCGTGCTCAACCGCGGTACGTGCACGTTCGAATCGAAAGCGTTTCGAGCGCAACAAGCGGGTGCTGTGGGTGTGATTCTCGTCAACAACCAGGCGGGAGGGCCGCCGGGGATGGCTGAGGATGCCGCATTCGTGGCCACCATTCCGACACTGAGCCTTTCGCAAGACAATGGCAATACGCTGAAGGCGGCGATGCTGAGCCAGACGCAGGCGGTGACGATGCGCAGGGATCCGGCGAAGGTCAATCGCGACGGCACCCTCGATAACCAGATTGTAGCGCACGAGTGGGGGCATTATATCCACAACCGCTACATTACGACTTGTACGACGTACGGCTGCGGTGGCGGCACGTATGGCTGTGGACAATGCGGTAGCGAAGGGGAAGGCTGGGGAGATTTCGTTGCGTTGCACATGACGCTTCGTGCCGCGGACGATGTTTCATCGGGCGTGTTTGCTGCAGCGATTTACGCATCGGATGCGTTTGGCGATGCGGCGTATTATGGCATTCGCCGATACCCGTACACGCGTGACTTCAACAAGAATGGCATGACGTTCAAGCACATCACGCAAGGCGAGGTGCTTCCTCCAGGCAATTCGTTTGCCGGCGACAACAACGAAGTGCACAACGCTGGTGAAGTTTGGGCGTCGATGTTGTTCCAAGCATATACCGAGCTGCTTCTTAATGGCGGGCACACGTTCGACGAGGCGAAGCGACGTATGGCCGACTATATCGTTGGTGGTTTGGCGCTTGCGCCGAACAACCCGACGTTTACGCAGCAGCGCGATGGCATTTTGGCGACGGCACGCGCGGCTGATCTCAATGATGCCAAGCTTCTGGCAGACGGTTTTGCGGCACGTGGCGCGGGAACTTGCGCTGTTTCTCCAGCCGCGAACTCGACGACCCACGCAGGCGTCGTTGAAGATTTCGACAATGTCGGCGTTCTGCAAATCACGGGTACCGTCCTTTCAGAGGATCCGGGATGTGACAATGACGGAATTGTCGATACGGATGAAACTGGCAAGGTCAATGTGTCGGTGTTTAATTCCGGCATTGGGGATTTGGTCAATACGACGGTCACCGTGACGTCGGGTACGCCGAGTGTGACCTTCCCGAGCGGTACGTCGGTCGTTATTCCGATCATTGCGCCCGGAGCGACGGGTGTGGCCAGTGTACCGGTAGCTTTGGCGGCGGGTACGACGGCCATTACGGACGCGGATTTTGCCATTACCGCGACGAATGCGAAGGCGTGTACGACGACGGTGAATGCGACGGCATCGGCGCAAATGAATTACGACAACGTCCCGGCAAGTTCTGCGACGGAGGACTTCGAAAGCCAATTCAGTCCTTGGACGGAATGGGGCGCCGTCGGTTATGAAACGTTGGCAACCACGCTTTGGTCCCGCAAGCGTCAAGTGCTGAACGACTATTGGTACAACGGTGCCAACCACACCAACGTATCCGATACGGCGCTCGAATCGCCAAATATGACGGTTGGACCCGGCACCTTGACGATTGCGTTCCAACACGCGTTCGACCTCGATTACACGACCGGGCCGGTTCGTTATTATGACGGCGGTGTCGTCGAAGTGACGAACAACAACGGCATGACCTGGACGGATGTGGCGAACTTGGGCGCCGCGCCTGCGTACACGGGGACGTTGCAAACGGGCACGGGCAATCCGCTCGCGGGGCGAGATGCTTATTCGCGAAGGAATGCGGCGTGGCCGGCGACCAATCCGGTGAGTCTGAATTTGGGTACGCAATTCGCGGGACAAACTATCAAGGTTCGGTTTCGCGTCGGGACCGACAATGCCGTGCGCACTGCGGGAACGCAGGGCTGGTTCATCGACACTGTCGTAGTGACGGGAATCACGAATACACCGTTTCACACCATCAAGCTGGATCCGCTGGGGTGTGCCGTTTCCCCATGTACGGGCGTAACGTGTACGGCGTTAAGTGCATGTCATGACGTTGGTGTGTGCAATCCAACGACGGGCATTTGCTCGAATCCGGTGAAGGCCAACGGCGCGGCCTGCAGCGACGGCAGTGCGTGTACGACGGGCGAAACCTGCAATGCAGGAACCTGCGGCGGCGGCGCGCCA
Source organism: Polyangiaceae bacterium (assembly GCA_031415295.1). Taxonomy (GTDB): domain Bacteria; phylum Myxococcota_A; class Polyangia; order Polyangiales; family Polyangiaceae; genus Polyangium. Next base: position 6,034 of record JANORL010000952.1, read on the forward strand.
GTAACGTGCAACGACAGCAACACGTGCACGACGGATTCGTGTGCGCCGGCGACTGGTTGTGTGTTCACGAGCGTGGCGAACGGCACGACATGCAATGATGGTAGCGCTTGTACGACGGGCGATGTTTGCAATGCAGGTGCGTGTACCGGCGGAGCACCGATTACGTGCAGCGATAACAATGCCTGCACGACGGATTCATGTGCGCCAGCGTCGGGTTGCGTATTCACTCCCGTTCCCAATGGCGGAGCTTGCAGTGACGGTAGTGCTTGTACGACGGGCGAAGTCTGCAATGCAGGAACGTGCGGCGGCGGTGCGCCTGTAGCGTGCAACGACAGCAACACGTGCACGACGGATACGTGTGCACCGGCGACTGGCTGCGTGTTCACGAACGTGGCGAATGGCACGACTTGTTCCGATGGCAATTCATGTACACAAACAGATGCGTGCCAAGCAGGAACGTGTACCGGGGCAAACCCGGTGACCTGTGCGGCGTCGGATCAATGCCATGTTGCAGGTACGTGCAATCCGGCGACGGGTACGTGCAGCAATCCGAATGCGGCAGACGGTACGTCGTGTAACGACAACAGCGCGTGCACGCAGACGGATGCTTGCC
>JANORL010000953.1:0-25078 GCA_031415295.1 Polyangiaceae bacterium
GCCGCGGGAGGCAAAGCGAAAGTCGCGTACGGCTATCGTATCAAATTGCCAGCGAAGAGCGAAGTTGTCGGAGGAAACCGCCGTGAGTGACACCGTTGTAGAAAAGGGTCGTCAAGACGCACCAATGCAAGATATCAGTCGAGCGACGCGGGCCGAACGTGTGACGCTGTTCGAGGATCGTGCAGAAGTTGTGCGTCGAGCGGTTTTTCCTGTGCAGCCGGGCGTGTGCTTGGAAGCGTGTGCGGGAATTTCGCTTCTCGTTGACGACGGTACGGTGCAAGCCAAAGTGATCAAGGGACCGGCGCGTATTTTGTCGGCGCGTATTTTACGGCGCGAGCACATTGAGAAAGCGCTGGGACGTGAAGAAATCGACGCGCTCGAACGTGCGGCCCGAGAAGCGCGCGAACGAATGAATGCTGGAGATCTGGCCATTGAACGGGCGCAACGCGTCTTGCAGCACCATTATCAATTGACGGATCAATGGGTCAAATCAGTGGCTTTGGGTCCGAAAAATGGATCCGAAACAAAGGTGATCGCTTCCTATCGTGACGCGTGGCGAGCGATTGACGAAGCGGCCAACGTAACGCTCGCGGAACTGGAAAAAGCGCGTTTTGCGCGCGCACAGGCCGAACAAGACTTCAAATTGGCGGAGCGAAGGCGCCACGAAGGTCTCATTGAATCACCACGTCGGGACGCGCTGATCGAAGTCGAAGTGGACGCCAAAGAAGCGGGTGAGATCGAAGTCGAGCTTAGTTATCGATTGCCGTGTGCTTTGTGGCGCCCCGAGCATCTGGCGCGTCTCAACTTGGACAAACCCGAATCCAAGGCCGGAAAAATCGAAATAATTACGTACGCGGTTGCCTGGCAAAGCACGGGCGAAGAATGGAAGGACGTCGAAGTGCGGTTTTCGACGGCGCGTCCGGCAAAAGAAGCGTCGCCACCGCGGCTGACGGACGACACCTTGTCAAGTCGCAAAAAGACCGATGAAGAAAGACGAAACGTCGTCATTGCGGCGCGCGAACAAACCATCGACATGGCGGGACTCGATCGAGGTGCACGCGAAGTTGCGGAAATGCCAGGCGTCGACGATGGTGGTGAACCATTAAATTATGTAGGCAAAGAGCGCGTAAGTTTGCCATCGAATGGTCGACCTTTTCGGGTGGAGATTGGCCGGACGAATGTTGATGCCGAAGTTTCGCGGGTGCTCATGGCGACGCGTTCGCCCGCGGCGCACGTGCGGGCAACGGCAACTCTCGTGGGCAGTGGGCCGCTTTTGGCCGGGCCGGTGCGTTTGGCGCGCGGATCGAGTATGGTGGGGCGCGCGAAAATCGATTTCGTTGGTAAAGGTGAACCTTTCGAACTGGGGTTTGGCCCGGATGATGGTATTCGTGTGCGGCGAATGGAAGACGAAGAGCGCGATACGCAAGCGCTCACGGGATCGCAACGCGTGAGGCGCAAAGTCTCGCTATTCTTGTCGAATTTGTCCGGCACTGCCCGCAGCGTATTGGTGAACGAACGTGTGCCCGTGAGCGAAATCGATGAAGTCGAGATTCAAGTGCTCGACGCCGGCCCGTTCAAACTCGATGCGAAAGACGGTTTTTTACGCACGACCGTCGAAGTCGCCGCCCGCGCGACGAAAATGATGAATTTTTCGTACGAAGTGCGCGCAGGGTCGAAGATCGTATTGCCAGATTTCTGAGCTGGGTTTCACCGAGATCCACGAGGGCTCCTCGCCCTCGACCCCGCAAGGGGCAATGCCCCTTGACCCAGGCATTGGTTCGACCGCGATGCGGTTGAACCAAAAGGAGTCGAAATTTTCTAGAACTCACCATGTCCCGACAGTGTGCGTACACAACCCAACTCCATTTATCGCAAATGCGGAGTTCATTTGCGCCGTGAACTGCGCATAAACCTCGATGGGCGTGGTCCTTCCTGACAAACTGCGTCGATTTTACAACGTTGCTTGGTCACCGAGGACGAAGTCCACTTCGTAAATATCGTAATGCGCGGGCATCATTCCCATGGCGCGGTACGTTGCTTGGGCGTACTGATTGTCCTTGTCGACGTAAAGCCGTACGCCGCAGACGTCTTTTGTTTTTCGCGCCAAAGCTAGCACGTGGTCATGCAGTGCTCGATAGACCCCCGTGCGACGTGATGGAGAGACGACGTACACCGATTGAATCCACCAAAAGTTTCCCGCTCGCCAATCGCTCCATTCGAACGTGACGAGAAGTTGCCCCACCATTTGCGCGTCGCGTTCGGCGATCAAGTAAAACCCTTTGACGGGGTCTTCGAGAACTGCGCGCGTTCCGCGTAGCGTCGTGTCGACATCGAGCGTTTTGTTTTCCGTTTCGAGCGCCATGGCACGGTGATTTTGCGCCAAAACATCGATATCGGAGGGCAAAGCGTGCCTGAGGCCGATGGCATTTTTGTCAGCGGTCATTTGTTCGGCTCATTCGTCTACGGAAGGCGTGAAAAAACGACGCGGAATGGGTTCGTCTTTGACGAGATCATGGAATTGCGTTTGAAACTCGTCAATCGAAATGCCCATCACCCGCGCGCATCCAGCAAGCAGCGCACTGTCGTCGAAATCGTCTTTTCGGAGCCGCAACATATAACGACGCGCGATCATGTATCGATCGCTCGTCATGTCCACCATGCGTACACGCATTCGACCCGTCGTTGGATCCATGATCGAATCAAATGGCACCGATTGAAACGATCCCTGAATCATCGCCACGACAGCCCCGGTGCCACCTTCCGCCAAGAACCTCGCCGCACAATATCCCAAATCCCGCGCATACTCCATGTCGTACGGAATGGGATCGGCACAACGTAATTCATACCCGATGTTTTTCGGGACAATCGTCATTTTGATGCCGTATTCCTTGAGCCGCGCATGAACCGCGTGCTTAAGGATTTCTGCAAAAGCAATCTCGGCAATACGTACATGTCCGTGCGCATCTCGTTCGACGCCTTGAAGAGCGGCGAAGTCGGATTCCTCCATTCGCTCGACCAGCCCTTCGGCCAGGATTGCAATGCCAAAATTACGACCCATTGCGAGGCGTTTGACGATGGCCGACGCGAGCAAGTCGACCACGGTCTTGAGACGTACGTGCCCATTCGGTGGAAACTCTTCGGGAATCAGCGTCAGTGTCGCACCGGCGGCTTTGCCAATTCCAAGCGCCAAATGGCCCGCTTTGCGACCCATCGCTACGACGAAATACCAACGATGCGTCGTGCGCGCGTCGACCATCAGATTTTCAATGATGCCCACGCCCACGTGCCGTGCCGTTTGAAAACCAAACGTGTCGGCATTGCCTGGCAAATCCAGGTCGTTGTCAATCGTCTTCGGCACGTGCACCACGCGAAGTCGACCTTGGGATTGCTGCGCGATGCGCGATGCCGAAAAAGCCGTGTCGTCGCCGCCGATGGTGATGAGTTTGTCCACGTCGAGACGCAAGAGCGACAACACGGTCTCCTCGAGAAGCTCTTGCGACTTCGTAGGATTCGCCCGCGAAATGCCCAAAAACGAGCCGCCGCGGAAATGAATGTGATTCACGTCGTCGATCGTCAGTGGGCGAGTTTTCGACGTGTCACCCTTCATGAGCCATTGAAAGCCGTCTTGAATCCCGACCACATCGTAGCCCGAGAGCACCGCGCGAATCGTTGCTGCTCCAATGACCGCGTTGATGCCCGGTGCCGGACCTCCACCTACGAGGATGCCGACTTTCTTTGGTCCGTGACTCATGACCGGGGCCCTAGCATCGCCGTCGCCGGAGCGCTAACGTGCAGAAGATGATGCGACGGATCGGCACGTTCGCCTTGTTGTTAAGCCTTGTCTTGGCGAGTGTCGTGAGCTGCACGCATTCGAGTGACACCACGCCACCGGTCGAAGCGCCGCCGCTCAAACCCAAGAACGCCATCGACATCGCGCGCTCGATCGTGAACGCACGTGTAGGCGTCATGGTGTGGGCAGATCGGCTTCACGGACAACCGGTCGAGATGCGGTTGCATGCATTAAATCCATTACGGCCGATGCTCGAAGGAACGGGTATCGATGCGACGCGCGACGTTGTGGCGGCGTACATTGCATCCACGGGCGTGACCTCAAACGACCTTTCCGTGGCCATCGTGCAACACACGATCGACGCGCAGCGTTTGCAAACGGGGCTCGAAACCGTGATGGCCCGCAGTGTCCCGCGTGGAGAGTGGATCATGGGAGCATCCATTCCGTCGGCACGAGTGACTGTTCGCGGACAAACGCGCGTGGTGGCGATTGTCGATCCGGAATTTTTCGCCGTGCTTCCAGAAGGAATTGCGGGTCAGGCTTCAAGGTTTGTCGGGACCGGTGGGTTTGTCGATCCAGTTGGCCCGGATGTCGTCGTGGCGATGGCGCTTGATCCGTCGCGAAGTTTGGCGGCAGCGCAAGTGCCGCCCATTCCGCCCACGATTCGCAGTACCGAGGCGCGTGTGTGGCTCGCGCGTGACGGAGGGCTCGACATCAATGCGGTTGGTGAAAGCACCGATGCACCACAAGCAAGCGCGGATGCTTCGGCACTCACGAGAGACATCGACAATGCAACATCGATCAACCTCGGGATCATCAAGGTTCGTCTGTTTCAGCAAGTCGTGTTTCATCCCGAGGGGCAACAAGTGAAGACGCACGTGCATTTGACGCCGTCTGAAATCGATCGCTTGGCAGCGCTCGCCGAGACATTCATTCCGCGCTGATACTGCTAATCTCCGTCGCCATGAGGCTCGTGAAGCTTGGAGTGGCGAGTGTGAACGCGACCGTGGGCGCGATCCGCTCGAACGTGGATCGCTGCATTCGACTCGCTGGCGCGATGGCTGAAGACAATGTGACGCTCGGCGTATTTCCGGAACAAGTCGTAAGTGGCTACGCCGCGGAAGATTTGGTCCAGTGGCGTGGGTTTGTCGAAACGCAACGCCAGGAGCTCGCTCGATTTGCCACGGAAACGGCTCGTTTTCGCACAGTGTTTGTCATCGGTTTGACCGTGGGTATCGGCGGCGATCTGTTTAACGTTGGTGCACTCGTTCATGCCGGCCATATTCTTGGTTTCACCCCCAAGGAAAAACTGCCGACGTACAACGTCTTTTATGAAGCGCGCGTGTTTTCGCGTGGCGCTCCCGGCATGGCGCTCGATGCCCGCGGTGTGACATGTGGCGATGAAGTGTTCGAGTTCGACTTTGGCACGGTGGCGCTCGAAGTTTGTGAAGACATTTGGTCGCCGGATGGACCGATGCGAAGGCGTTGTTATTCGGGCGCGGAACTCGTTTGTAACTTGTCGGCATCACCCTTTCGCGCAGGTGTCGTGGGCACTCGGCGCGAGATGATTGCGACGCGAGCTTCTGACAATCAGTGCACGATCGTGTACGCGAATCTTATCGGCGGTAATGACGGTTTGGTGTTCGATGGGGGCGGGTTTGTCAATCAAAATGGCCGCCCGATGCTCGAAGCACCGCGATTTCGCGAAGGGTTTGTCGCGACCGTCGTCGATTTGGATCGCACGACGCGTTCGCGCCGTGAAGCAAGTACGTGGCGTAGTGACCTCGAAGCGTTTCGTCGTCAGGAACGTTCGGTGCCTTTGCGACGTATTCAGCAAGCGACACCAGATCGATCGATGCTCGCATATCCAGCTCCGCCTGCAGGGACGACGTTTTTCCTGCCGTCGGAGTCGGTTCCTTCACGCACGGCACGTGACGAGTTGCTCGACGATTTTTATGATGCGCTCGCGCTCGGCGTTGCGGACTATTACCGTAAGATCGGTGTGTTCAAGTGTATTGGGATTGCGCTTTCCGGCGGACGCGATTCGCTCCTCACGCTGTTGATTGCGCATCGCGCGCTCGAGATGTTGCATCAAGACGTCGAAGGACCTGCACTTCGCGAGAAGATGCGCGGGATGTTGAAGGCGTTTTATATGCCTTCGCGTTATTCGAGTGACACCACGCAAGCGGCTGCAGCGCAGATTTGTAAAGACCTAGGAGCTGAATTTTTGGTCGTGCCGATCGAAGACGCGTTCACCCGGGAACTCGATGCAACGCGCGTGATGCTTGGTGCAGGAGGTGCAGAACCGACGGAGATCACGAAGCAAAATGTGCAAGCGCGTATTCGCGGTCAACGGATGTGGAACTGGTCGAATACGAGTGGCGCGCTCTTTTTGCAAACCGGAAACATGAGTGAAAAAGCGCTCGGGTATACGACTGTCGGTGGGGATCTCGAAGGCGCGTTCAGCGTCATTGCGAACTTGCCGAAGACCGTGGTGATCGCCTTGATCGAGCGGCTCGAAAAACGTTTTGGTCATGCCGGTATTCGCGCGACGTTGTCGACGACTGCGGGACCCGAGCTTGCGTCGAATCAATCGGGCGAAGAAGAACTGATGCCCTTCGAAGTGCTCGATGCCTGCTTGTATCTCTATGGCGCGGAAAAACTCGCGGCGGACGAAGTCGCGCTGGCGTTGCCGAGCATTTTTCCGGGGCGTGATCCGAAGCAGCTCGCGACGTGGGCGCAAAAATTCGCCCGTCTCTTCTCGCAATCGATCTTCAAGTGGGTGCAGTCGCCGTTGGCAATTCACGTCGGATCACTCGACCTCGATCGCGAACGAGCGTTGCAGCTCCCAGTCGTGCAACGAACGGAATGGAAGGGCAGTTGAAGGCCGAAGTTTGTCCAGGCCGTGGTTTTACTGGTTGCGTTTGATCACGTGAAACCCAAACGGTGACTCGACAGGATCGCTCGATGCGTCGACTTTCAAGGCGAATGCGGCGTCGCTGAAGGGTTTGACCATCCCGTCGGCTTTAAACTTGCCGACACTTCCGAGTCTGTCGATCGTGGCGGCGTCGTCGGAATATTCTTTCACGAGAGCGGTGAAGTCTTCGCCGGCCTTGGCTTTGGTAGCGACTTCTTCAGCGCGTTTTTTCGCTTCTTCTTTCGTGCGTTTGACCGTAGCGGGGGCATTTTTTGCACCCTTGTACGCGATGAGCACGTGTTGGGCCGCGACTGATTCTGGTTTGTCGGTACCAACCGGTTTGTCTTGGGCTGGTGCGGCGACGCTGGGCGTGGGCGCAATTTGCGGCGAGGCTGGTGTTGGTTTGGGGGCCGAAGCCGTCGTCGATGCCGCAGTCGTAGGCGCGGCGGGGGGTTCGTCACAACCAAGTGCGAGAAGAAACGTGCCGAGGACGAGGATAAACAGCCGAAACATGAATGGGGTCGTTGATCGGGAGAGGGGAGGGGTCAAGCCTTTGTCGTTGAATGCGTATGGGCTCGCGACGCTGACATTTCGTTAAAGCCGGTTGTTGATGACGCAAAAAATGAGGATCTCCAGATGCGTTCATGGCACGATTGCGTCCATGTCCGTCGAGCATGAAACCGCCGCCAATACATCCGAACGATCTGTCGATGAACCGGAGGCGAGAGGTGGACTATCCGCGGCATCGATGCGGTTTGCCGGGATGAACAAGACCGAGCAGTTCGACATATTGGGAGAGCTCGTCTCGACGGGTGATTGGGACGGCATATTGCGAACGTTGGGAGTGGGTGAAGATCCGGCCAAACTGCCGCCGAATTTGGGGCTTTTGTGGGCCATTGCGCGGCGGGAAAAAATGAATCCCGACGATCCAAACGTTGCGGCCGTGACCGCAGTGGCGACACGATGTGCAGCGGCTGTTTTGGGCGTGCACGAGACGAACAGCATTGCGCCAATGTTGGTGAAGCGCATTTTGCGTCGCAATCCCGTTTCTTGGGCCAAGACGCCGGCTCCATCACCGTGGGTATCGGCGTTCATCATGATTGCGGCGCTCGTCGTGGGCAGTGGAATTGGCTGGATTATCTCCGGCGGGCAACCGTTTTTCTTTCTTAAATGAGCGGTGATTCAAATCCCATTCGATTGTCTATTTAGGCTTCACCACAAACTTGTTTGCGGAGCCCTGCGTGCACAAATCCGACCTGATCGGATTGTCCATGATTTCTCCGTCATGGTGGCCTGTGGGACTTGACGTCCAGCTTGTTTGGCTGTTCGGATACTTCTTCGGAGGCGTGAGCGATGCTTGGCAAATGGTATCTTTCGAGCTTGGGCAGTGCTGTAGCAATGATGGTGGCTGCCAGTGCAATGGTGGGCGCATGTTCCGCGTCGGGCGACAACAACGGAGGTCGATCGGGCGGTAATGGCAGCGGCGCCACTGGCAATGGAAGTGCCAGTGGTGGTGATGGTGGAGGCTTCATCGGCATGGGCGGTTCGAATACCGGATCCGTGGGAGGGAGCTGTGCCGCGACGGTCAACAAGGCCGAGCAAGTGCCGCTAGGCATGTATTTGATGATCGACAAGTCGGGCTCGATGCAAGGCGCGAACTGGACGGCAGTGACAAATGCGCTCAAGGCATTCATTGATCAGCCTTCAGCGGCGGGTATTGGCGTGGGTCTTCAATACTTTCCCCTGGATACGGGCGCGGCATGCGGCACGTTCTGTGCGACGAACGCCGATTGCGGGGCTTGTGGACCTTGCATGCCGTGGATACCGACGGGGATTTGTGTCGGAGCTGGAGGGAGTTGCGACGTCGCGTCTTATGCCAAACCAGCGGTCGTAATCGCGAATTTGCCCGGTATAGCCCCTGTACTCAAATCGTCGCTCGATACGACGATGCCATCGGGTGGTACACCGACGTCCGCGGCACTCGATGGAGCCATTACGTACACGAAACAATGGATGACGCAGAATCCGAACGCCGTAGGTGTCACGATTTTTGCGTCGGACGGTGAACCGAGCGGTTGCGACGAAAACCTTCAAAATATCTATGCGCTTGCGGCAGCGGGGCTCAATGGTACGCCGAGCGTCAAGACGTTCGTCATTGGTGTAGGTACCCAACTCACGAACCTCAATGGTATTGCGTCGGCGGGTGGCACGGGGCAAGCGTTCTTGGTCGATACCAATTCGGGCGCTCAGGATCAGTTCCTCCAAGCAATGAATGCGATTCGCGGAGCGGCGCTTTCGTGCGCATACCTGATTCCGCCACCACCGGCGAACGAGACGATCGACTATGGTGCGATCAACGTGCAATACACGCCAGACGGCGGAACGCCGGAACTGATACCGCAGGTATCGGCCCCCGTGGGCTGCCCCGCCGATGGCAAAGCGTGGTATTACGACAACAAGATGCCGCCGCAGCAAATTCTGCTTTGCCCGGCGACTTGCGAAAAGATTGCGGCCGATACGAAGGGCCAAGTCGACGTGCTCGTCGGCTGTACCACGGTGATCAAGTAATCACGGACAAACCCCCACGAGGGCAATGTATGTCTACGCCGTTTGTTGTGTCAGCCGGTTGAGCGCTTCGCGCTCAACCTTAGTCAGGAAAACTGTCGACAAGCGCTGCGCGCTTTCGACATTTTCCCTCTACCCAGTTGACGATGGGGCTGCCGCCCCAAACCCCGCCCGATGAGAGAGCCCCAAACCCGCCGGATGAGAGAATTGAGGGCGATGTATGTCTAAGTTAGCGCTTATGGGGCAATGCCCGTTGACCCTTGTGCCTCTTGATTTTGTTTGAAATGACCGCATCGCGGTCATTTCAATGTAAGGTCCAGGCCGCTGCCTGGCGCGGGTCCAGGGGCGCGGAGCCCCGGGACCGGTCTGGGTGAAACCACGTTTTAAGACCGAAATCGCGCGTCGTACAAAAAGGCGCGTTTCGCAATGGCTTCTTTGCCGTCGGGATTACGCACGACGATATCCACCATGTCGCCATTCTTGCCGATGGGCGATTTGATCTCGAGCGAATTTGCCGAAACAAACTTGACCCGGCCGACGGATTTCCCCGCGATAAGTACCACGGAATCCGCCGTGAAGTTTTTCCCTTCGATGGAAATCTCGGTTCCGCCGTCCACAGTCCCCTTGTTTGGCGAGACAGACTCGATGGTGGGCGCCGGCGACGGGTCGTACCGATAAGCGTTTTTCGTGACCGTCATGCCGGTATCGCCGCGCCCGATTTCCACATCGACAAACCCCGCGATACGTGTCGCTGGGGCAATGGTTTCGATCATGGTCGTACCGCGAACGACCAGTTGTTTGAGCGCTTGACCGCCAATACGAACGTAACAGTTGGCGTCGAAGAATTCGCCTTCGAGCACCAGGCGCGTACCGCCGACCATCGGTCCATTTCGTGGCGTGACGGAATCGACGCGCGGGCCGGGACGCGTAGCATACGTAAACCCGTCCTCGCGACGCACGACAATGCCATCCTTATCGGTGAGTTCGACGGCTACGACGCCTGGTTCGTGCCGAGGCGGCAATTCAACCTCGATTTCTTTTCGCGAACGCGTGCGTGAAAGGCAACGGACTTCGCCAATACGGACGACCGTCAACGCATCGAAGTTTTCGCCGAGCAAATAAATGAGTTGTCCCCCCTGACAATATCCGGTACTCGGACGAACCTCGATGAGCATCGGAGGCGTGGGTTCTGGGTCGTATCGAAACCCAGCTTCTTTTTTGACCACCTGCCCGTCCGGATGTTCGATGACCACAGTCACGGGACCCGGTGCTTCCACGCGTGGCGTGATGACTTCCAAAACCGTGGAGCTCTTTAACGTGAAGTTGGCTTCGGCCCCGCCAAATTTCAATTTGCATCGCGGATGGAAGTCACCGCCGGTGATCGTAATGCGTTTGTCCCCCGCAACCAGACCGAATGCCGGTGAAATATCATCGATGTGGGGCGTGGCCAAGCGGTACGTAAAAATATCCGGGGCAATGGAGAGCAGCCCGTCCGGATTCGTGACGCGTACTTCTCCGTGGAACAAATCGTCTTGCGGCGGAGTTATGAAACGAAGACATTTTTCGCTTTCGAAGATGACCTCGGGCGCTCGACCAGCGAAAAACGTGATGTGACAATCTTTTTCGAAGTTACGCCCTTCGATGACGACTTCCGTACCTCCTCGCGGTGCACCTTCCAGCGGGGAAAACTTTGTAATGACCGGGCCTTCCGAATAACTGATATCGATGACGGCGCGGCCGTGTTCGCTCTCGATGCTTATCGTAGCGATTCCTGTCGGTTGTGGAGGTAATGTGGCGCTGAGAGCAAACCCGTCTTTGCAAGAAATGTCGAAACACGATTTTCCGTTGACGAGGACTTTGCAATCTTCACTGAGATTAGCACCGAAAAGCGTGATTCTGCCGCCGCCCAGCATGGAGAATCGCGTTGGACGCGCGGCGGTGATGATCGGGGCGGGCGCGGAGACCATTCGAGGTTGCGCAGGTGACTCGTCCGTGGCTGGTTCCGCGGGTTGGTCTTCGAGTAGCGCGACGGGTTTGTCTTGAACGAATGCCGGAGGCGAAATGAGTTCGGGTGGGTCAACAAGTGCGGGTGGAGCTACTGCAGCGGGTACGTCGACCACTGCTGGTGGAGTGATTTCCGCGGGCGTTTCGACGAAGGGCGGAGGTATTATGGCAGTTGAGGCGTCGACAAATGCGGGAGGATCAATACGCGGGCTCGACGCTCGAGGTTCCCAAAGTTCGACGTTTCTTCCGTCGGGATCGACAAGGGCTGCATAGATTCCCGAAGATCGTTCGAGAATGGTGCCGAAATCCAATCCGTCTTCGCGCATGCGCATGGCAATGGCATCGAGGCCTGACACGCGAAACGAAAACGCACACTCGCGGCGTCCCTGTGCCAGTGGTTCGGTGGCTGGTTCGATGATGATGCGGGTACCTTTGCCCGAGCTTACCGACTCGTACCGGTCCGTTCCTTCGACGCGATCGAACGACAAACCTGCAACGCGTGCGTAAAACTCGCTTACCGCGCCGGGATCGCCAGCATAAAGGATGATCTTGTCGAGACCGAACGTCGCCATGGAGCCACCTTTCGGTGCGTATGTTACCAGAGACGCGGATGCGAGTGGCAATCACTTTGCTTCCGGTGGAACGACGAGGCGGTGTGCGACGAGTGTGACCTCGAAGGTTCACGTAGCCACTGGCTTGTTACCGTTTGGGCTCTTTATCCCAAACCTCTACCGTTTCATGTCAATCGGATTATTTCGGTAGTCCGGACTATCTCATCGTCTCTGTTCTTTGTGGAGACGTCGGGCGCTCGTGGAGTCGTTACCGCTTTCGCTTGGACTCTAGTCTCTGAACCTTGCCAGCCCCTTGGAGATGATTCCGCCGTGCCGGCCTTGGCTGCCGGTTGTCCGTCCCAGGACGTTCCGGCAATTCACCCGATTTTCAGCCTTCGTTCACACGATGGCGGGCCTTTGTCAAAGCCAACCTTCGAGGTCACCTGGCAACGCTAGTGCAATGACGATTTGTGGTCAAGACTTTTTCTTCGGTGTTTTTCTGGCGCGGCCAGCCTTTGCGCGAGGGACGTTCACCGGTTCGAATGGCTTCATGACGTCGAGTACGGGGAAGTAGCTGTCGCTTTGAGGTTCGTACTGATGAACGACGACGCTTCCGTAGACGCTGGACGATAACATGCGTCCCAGTTCGACCATCATGGCCACGGGCGCGGTCGTGACGATATGCAACGTGGCTTTGGGGTGTTTGCTTTGGAGACCTTCGAGTGTTCGGCGAATGGCGCTTAGGGCATTACGCGCTTGGGCGGACGATGCAATGGTAATGGGCTTTCGTTGTCGGAGCCGAACGACCTGCCCAACGTCCAGTTGGCTCGCTAAACTCGAGAGCGTGGTTTCCGAAATCTGCCGCGAGCCATCAATGGCGACGATGGTTGCATTCTTTTGGGCATTACGTTTCGTGGCAGCTACATCGTCGAACCAACGTTCGTCACCGTTTGGTGTTTTTCCAAGTATGGGGGTCGAAAATACTACCCAGTCGCGCACGGTTGCGTCGAATTGATGTACGTGCACTGGAATAGCGCGAGCATATTCGTCAAGAAAACGCCCCACGAGAATGGCTGCCGCATAAGGCGCCATGACGAATACGTGCAAACTTCCGCGTAAACCGCGAATGGCTTCTTTGAGCGCACCTTCGATTTGTACGGCAGCATTTCGCCATGCGTCTGGATGGCCCGGCGTCCGTAGGGCCTGACGATGATCGGTCGTGAGTCCCTCGGGCACACGCTCCATTGCCTCGAATGAAAATCGTTCCGGTAACTCGAAATCAGCATCGAATCCTATGAGTAATGCGCGCTCATGACTCACTTTCAACGTTGGCGGTGTCTTTGAAAACCACGAGGCCATCGTGTCGTTATCGAGCGTCGAAGCAAAGGCGATAAAAGCTTGTGTCGGAGTGCCAATTCCGCGATGTTCGAGCATTTCTTTGACGGCAATCCTCTCTCCATACGCGAGCGAGGCACTGTGGGGGACATGAACCTCTTCAAAATACCGGAGCCATTCGAATTCGGGCCCATCGTACGTGTCACGGAAAAGAGCTGACCATTGCTGGGCAACGCGTTCCAACCACTCCCGATACTTGGTTGGGTCACCATCATCCACACGCGCAAGCAATGGAAACACGGCTAGCGATTCCCGCGATAACTGGGCTTTCATTTGTATTGACTGGCGCGCGATTTCAATGCCCCCATGGAGCGATTGTTCATTGGGTGTAAAAACGACGGCCAACCGATCGGGAAGAATGATGGTCGTGATGCTTCCAATGTCCGTCAATCCAGTGCGTGAATCGATGAGCACATGCTCGTAACGGTTCCTCCACGCATCTCGTAACAAATCGAAAACTTCTTTGAACGTTTCGAAAAAGGTCACCCATTCAAAATTACGTATTCGATCTTGATAGTGCGCATCGAAACGCCCTGCGGGCAAGAACTGCAACGCTTTGCTTTTATCTTTACCAACTATAATGGTATACCCTTGGTATTTTTCGACAATTTCGTTTACGATTGCACGACAGACGTCCGTTGTTTCCGCGTTGTCGGGATCGTAACTGCCATCCGTCGAGAATTGCGCCATCAATCGATCGCGCAATTCCCAGAAAAGATCGATGACGCCTGCACTCGATTCGGGAACCTGGCCAGAAATCTCGGATGCTGTCGGAGCGGGTGGGAGGAAGTAGCGGTGCAGGCCAGGTGCATCGAGATCAAAATCGATGACCAGAACCGTTTCTTGCCGTAGGGCAAGTATCGTGGCGACATTAGCCAAGGCCATCGAACGCCCTACGCCACCTTTGTACGAGTAAAACGTTGTGATTCGATGCGCGCTCATGCCAATGGTGCTCCTTCGATGCTCGATTGAAACGGAAATTCAATGGGCAACGATCTAGCAGCTCTTGCAGAATGCAGTCGCTCTTTTGCCATCGAGGGTTGTATGCTTTGCATTTGGTCGCGTAACGACCTTGTTTTGAACATTCGCGACTTCGGGAGCACCTTGGGTTCGAGCGTGATTGGTTTCGTGCCGTATGAGGTTCCGCCAATTCGCACGAGTTTGATCGAAAGCTGACTCTGAAGTTCACGCAGTCGCGTAATCGCTTCACGGGCGGCTTGTTTTTGGGGCTTGACGAGGGCCGTTAAACCATTTTCCAAGTGTTTTACGTCATTGAACAGAAATCGTGCAATCGTGCCAGACTCTTCATTGACAAGTCTGAATTCCGGAATGGGAAGAATCGAAGTGTCTTCGGGCAGCGATTCCGCGTGATGGATCGCGGTCAGAGTTTCCTGAAAATGAATTAAATATTGGAACGGTGTCGTCGCGCGCTGACCGCTTTCGGCGAGCACGAGTTCCAAAACAAGTTCATTCGTTTCGAAGGGATTCTCGGGGATGATGCGCAATGCTACTTCATCTCGGAATGCGCCCAGCAGTTTGGGGAGTTCTTCTTCTACGCGATCGGCTGAAATCTGGGCAGCCATAAGTTGAGCCGTCGCGTCGGAAATATGACTTCGTACGAAACGAAAATAGGCGAATCGAGCTTCGTACGGGTTTTTCGCATGAGTGCGTCGTCGAAGCAGGAAAGTCCGAAATTCAAAAAGGAGCAATGTTTGAAGTTCAAGATTTTCTGGTGATCCCCACGTTCCTGGTATACGATCGATTGTAGCCAGTCGGCGATCGATGTATTCGACTGCCGCTTGTATCGCGTCGGATGAAGCTACCATGATGCATTTACCTCACCAAGTCGTTGGTCGAAATCTTCTGCGCGGGCGAATGCTTCAACGAGTATTGCATCAGGATATTGGAAATGCTTTTGCAAGTACGTCGATTCAGGATGCCCATCTGCTGTCGTCAGAACACATATACAATGTGCTTGAACTGCTACACACGCATGATAGCACCAAGACGTACCAGGGACCGTCTTGGGTAGTATCCATTCTCTGCGCGCAAAGATTCCGCCCTCCCAGCCCGCATGCAAGAGATGCAGCGATGCGGAGTCTGCCAGATTTCAGATCTCCTTCGCCGCCTTCTCGCAGTTGCTACTCTCGGGTGGATATTTATTAAGGATCTTTTGCACCCTGGTTCGCTTCGTGGCGGGGCGCCATTGCACGGGCATACGATTCATCCTCTCTTGACGAAATCGCGCGGAACGAGACAATAGCCGACAAGGCTAGGTTTGTCTAGCCCCGACGTGCAGCCTTGTTGTGCTTCTCATTTTGGAGCCGCATGGCAGACAGAGCCTAGAGGCGTGCCGCAGAGCCATGGCTCACGTACCTATCGCCGCCAGTGCGTGATGCATTCGCGAGATCGCATTTTGGTACCCAACGAGCGTGATGGCCGCAAGGATCGCTTCATCAGACAAACTCGCGGCCCGTAATCTCTCGATGTCGCCTGCGTTCATTGCCCAAGGTGTTCGCGTGAGTTTTCGCGCGAACGAACCAAGGTTCTTTTCAATGTCATTCGCCGGCTGAGCGTCTTTCCATGGCCCCAATGCGGCAGCATCACACAATTCTTCGGCCACGACAAACGCGAGAAATCGACGTGTATTCAGGGCAAGCGGTGCGGTTCGCTCCAGATGCAAGTCTCGCCACGGAACGAGAATCGATGTTATGTGCGGAGCGTGTGGGAACGAAGGCAACGTCGAACCATCCACGGCAAGATTCCAATCGGTCTTGGGAAGACGCGGCAAAGCTTCACGCGTGGTATCGACGGAGATGCGGGGCAATGGAGACTCGTAATCGAATTCGATGCCCGTGCCATCAGCTACGCGTGGAAAATAATTAAAGAATGCCGTGACGAGGATCGCTTGTTCAATGGCTTCGTCCGAAATCCCCACGTCCCTCAATCGGGCAATATCGTCAGCATTGACCGCCCAAGGAACTTCCGTCAATACGCGGGCAAACCCAGCGAGCGCTCGTTCCCGAGGCGAACCGCGTAAATCGCGTTTGCCCTCGACGACGTCCGCTGCAAGGTTTTCATTCTGAGAAGCGACACGCAGAAACTCTGCGTGACCGGACGTTCAATAAAAACACCCATTGCTTTGGGATGCGGATGCGGCAATCAATTCTTGCTCCGCCCAGGTCAACGCGCCGTGTGCATAGTATGCTCCGCATGCGCCAAACGTGACCTGCGTGAGTTCCGCATCGAGGCTATGGGCACGAACGATTCCGCCTGGCCCTCCGTGAGGAGCTCGGTAGACGTCGGGCATCGTTCGGTCGCTCATTTGTTGATAAACAGCCCGTAGATCGGGTCCTGCTTCGTGAGGCTCGATGAGGCGAATGAAGGCCATGTTTCAGGCTACCACAAGCATGATCGTCATTTCAAGACTGAATCTCATCTTTTGCTTGACGCGGGCGTCCGAATTTGTTGTTTTGCCCCTCCATGTCCTCCGATTCCGTGAACGCGTACCTTCCAACACTTCAAAAACTACGTGCTGCCGCTGCGCTGTCTGGCATCGAGCTTCCTTCGGAGGAACCAGCGGAAAGCGAGCGTTTGGCGATGCTTGTCGTACAAGCGGCATTGGTGCGGCGTACGAGTTGGACGGAGGAAGTGACGAATGCGCCGGGTTATTTGCAACGAGGTGAACCTCCGCCGCCTGTCGATGACCAGGCCCGCCATCATGTTCGGATTGACGAACGGCTTGGTGGGGGATCTTGTTTGGCGTGTTTGGACCGTCCGGGGTTTCGCAAATGTCGTGTTTGCGGCGGACGGGGCAGAATTCTGGGAGACAAGATGCTGTGTTCGTGCACCACAGGATGGATCACGTGTCCAACGTGTGGTGGTAAACAACAAATTGAACACGTAAGATTACGGTATTATTCAGATATTCCTGCATTTCTGAATGAGGCCTATATGCCGGCGCACATTGCGCAACAGCCTTCATTGTTTCATCTCGAAAAGGTCATGGAGAAGGAATTGACGATGCTGGTCACGCCGCCCGAAGAGCTTCGTTGTTATGATTTGACTGGCGAAGTGGTCGGGACGGCGTATCGCGGGGGGTCAAAGAAGCTGCGGCCGTTGTTTCATGGACACGATTTTGGAGATGCAATCGACCAGGGTCTTGCGGGTTTGGCGGCGGCGGGCGCTGGAGCGCAGGTGGCTCGTTATCAAGTTCGCGCGTATGCATGGCCGTTTTTGCGTTTGCTTTGGCCTGGGTTTCCCGATTTGGTCACGTATGTCGACCGCTTGGGCACCATGCGGTTGTTTTTTGGGCGGGAGAGCTTCTAGAAATAATCGAAGTCAGAGGCTTCTTTTTTCCGCGGATCGAGTTGAGTCGTCCCCCAGGTTGTGGTACGAGCGCAGAGCCGCATGTTGTCCACGATTCACATCAAGAACTTTCGAGCATTTCGCGACCTCACTGTAGAAAAACTAGCGCGCGTGAACCTGTTCGTAGGGACGAACAATACGGGCAAGACGAGTTTGCTCGATGCGGTGGAACTCTTGGCTGGGGGTGGAGAACCGTATTTTTTGTATCGGGTTGCGCGACGGATTGACGATCGATTGAACGATGCTGTGGACGCACGGCAGCTTTTTCACGGGCGTTCGTTGGCTGTTGGAAATGGTTTTTCCATTGATGGGCAAAGCGGCCGATGTGTGGTCGTTGAAATTGAGCCGATCCACGATCCGTCGGGCGACGGCGGTCGTTCAATGGGTGAATTCTCGGGTCCGCTATTCGATGATGATCGAGCGTCGATCGCGGCGACAAGATATCTCGAGATTAGAGGACCGGGGCCTGGAGCCCCCTTCACTTGGGAGTTTTTGCCATCCGGAATGCTGCCGTATAGGCGGAGCGTGAGTGGTAAGAGTACCAAGGAACCCATTTTTCATTTAGGTACGGCGCCCATGGAGGTGTCACAGGCGTCGGACCTGTGGGGGCGAGTGGTGCTGACGCCGCAAGAAGAATGGGTCACGGAAATGCTTCGCGTGATTGAGCCGAACATCGAACGCATTGCGTTCGGTGCAGAAGACGCGCGGGGTACCTTTTTTATCAAAATGACTGGACAAACCGAGCGCGTGCCTATGGGCTCCATGGGCGATGGGATCCGACGACTGCTTGGTTTGGCGCTGCATCTTGCTCGCTGCGCCAAGGGCACATTCCTCATGGATGAGATCGACACGGGGCTTCATTATTCCGTGATGGTCAACATGTGGAGAATGGTTATCGATGCGGCGCACCGTCTCGATATTCAAATATTTGCCACGACCCACAGCATCGACTGTATTCACGCATTGGCTAAACTTTACGAGCAATCGCCCGAAACTGCGAATGACGTGCTTCTGCACCGAATTGACCGCGGCGCACCGACAGCCATGACATATACGGTGGAGCAACTCCGCATCGCGGCCGAACACCATATGGAGGTTCGCTGATGCCGCCGAGTCCTCAGAGTAAGCGTCGACTCGACGTTGAAGGTACGGATGACAAGTTCTCGGTCATCAATTTGCTCACGCGCCACGGTGTGAAATGGGATGCTCCAGACATACGTCTTCCGTATGTGAACGCAGCTGGAAGTGTGGAAAAAGCGGTGGATGCTCTCAAAGCTGCACCACTGAGCTTCGAGCGTTACGGCATTGTCGTCGATGCGGACACGATACTCGAAGACCGGTGGGCGCAGATTCACGATCGGTTACGGCACCACGGTCTCGATTGTCCGAAAGAGCCAAATCCTTCTGGAACGATTTTGAAGGGACTTCGTCCTGGGTGGCGGCTGGGGATATGGCTCATGCCCGACAACCAAAATACGGGAATCCTCGAGGATTTTCTTGCCAAACTCGTTCCGGTAAACGATTCCTGTTGGTCTTATGCGCAAGAGGCTACGAAAATAGCCCAAAGCAAACACGGTGCATCGCTCGAAACGAAAGATCTATCCAAAGGCAGCCTCTACACCTGGCTTGCATGGCAGAAGAAACCGGGCCTGCCGTTCGGCACCGCGCTGAGTGCAGGCATGTTCAATCAAGATTCGCACGAAACGCTGAATTTCGTACAGTGGTTCGAACGACTTTTCTTCGAAGATTGAGTCCATCTGGGCTTCTATTCTTCACGCCAATCGACTAACCTCGCCGCACATGGTCGATCAGATCCGTTTCGAGGCGGCTTCGAACCGCTTCCGAGTTTTCTTCGACGAACTGCAACGCGTTTTTCTCGAGCGCGATGACGTCCTTTTGCAGCTAGCACTCGCGCTCTTGTCGCGTGAACACTTGCTCGTGACCGGTCCGCCAGGAACGGCGAAAAGTCAACTGGCTTCTACGGTGTTCGGGCACATTCTCGACGAAGAAACGAGTCAACCGAGCGTCTACGCGCGTCAAATTGGCGAAAGTACGGTGCAAACCGACTTGATCGGCCCCATCGACTTCAAGACGTTGATGGAAACCGGACGCACGGAGCATTTTACCGACGAAGGGATGCTTGGCTCCGTTCATGCATTCCTCGATGAAATCTTCGATGGCCGCGATATGCTTTTGCGGTCGGCGCTCAATGTACTTCACGAGCGGGAACTCAAACAAGGTGGTCGCGTAAAACGTGGGCGCATCGAATGCGCGCTCATGACGACGAATCGTTACATTGCCGATGTACTGGAAGGATCGCGCGAGACGCTTTTGGCATTTGTCGATCGTATTGCGTTCGTGTCGTTTGTGCCGAGAAATTTCGCTGATCCGGGGCGCTTGGGGCTCGTGTTGCGCCGTCACGTGGGCGGAGCAGGACGTCAGCTTTTCGAGTCGGTATTGAGCATTCAAGATTTGGACGCTTTGCAGCAAGCAGTGGATGACGTACACGTGTCCGATCCAATATGCGATGGCTTAGCGAGTTTTCTCGAACGGTTTGATCGCGACTTGAATGCCGCGGTGCGCGCAGATCCGCAATTCGTGCCCACGCGATATATCTCGACGCGGACCGCGGTACGTAGCGGGCGCGTGTTACGGGCGGCGGTAATTGCCGACCGCATTTTGCACAATCCCAAGCGCTCCTTGGAAGTTTTACCAGGTGATTTCAAATGGCTCAGGTTTCACCTTTTGCTTTCCGGCCCATCGCCGTCGGACGTGGAAGCATTGCTGACGCGTGAAACGGACCCCAATGAACGCCGGCAGCTCGAGATTGTGCGTACGGAACGATCGATATTCGATACGTGCGTGTATCAAATGCCAGTCATCGTGGTCAAACCTCGAGTGACCGATACCGCGGTCAAACCGTCAGCCGTATCTGGCCAAGAAAAATCCAAAAAAGAAAAATCCGAGGGGCCCGTCGTGGACAAACCGCGAGCGATGGTCGACAAAGCTTTGGCTTCTGCGGATATTCCGACAGTGTTGGGAACCATACGCGATGTTTCAATGATGGCGCGTGAAGGATCATTGGATGCAAGTCGTCTTTCGGCATTGATATCAGAATTGACGACGAACCTTGGGACCATGGTTTTGCGCCGCGGGCTTTTGGCCGGCGCAACGAGTGAGCCGGGTGGCATAACAGACGTGGCCCGAAGCGTCATGAAGCAAGCGGCGCAAATCGACGACGGATCGAATAACACGCGTTCGCTTGCGCGGTGGTTGCGCGGTCGTGCGCTCTTGATGGTGGACGAAGCGGCGGGACATGCAGCTGGAGCGTCATCCACGGATTTGATTGCATCGATCGTGGACGATGCAATCGAATCACAGAAGCGCGCGGAAGTGCGTCTTGGGGCGCTCGAAGAATTGGAAGCATTGCGCCGTGAGCTGCTCGCGCAAGGGGCCGTGCACGAAACTGGTGAAGAGAATGTCTGGCGTCAGGCGGCTCTTGCCGCGGAAGACGACATTGCAATTTTGCTCGACATTTCCTTTCGAGCGGTCGTCTCTCGCGCATTAAAGAGTGCGCGTTCGCGCGTACTCACGGAGATATTGGCGGCGATTGCTCCGGAACTCGATCGAATCGACGTTATGGCGAAGCGCCTCGGAGCATTGCGTGGGGAGCCTTCGGCATTAAAGGCAAAAGTGGCCGGCAGGCGTATCGGGCCCCTCATCGAAGCAGTGTTTGCTGAATTCGATGGTTCCGACCGTGGTGCGCTGGTGCGTGAAATTGAATCACTTTCACAACTTTTGCGCAAAGTGGGTCTCGAAAGCGCCATTTCACCGGAACATTTCTTGGGCTGGACGGCGGCGGCGTTGCTCCGTGGTGACTTGAAAAAATCCATTGAAGTTAGCGATGCAAATTATGATGGATACCACCGATTGCGAGCGGCTGAACAACGCGTTTCGTCGGCCTATACATTGGCGGAAGTATCATTGCTTGCGCTGCCTGTCCATTTTAAGGACATGACGAATCCAACGGAGGCGGCGCGAGCGATTGCCGGGATGTGTGAAAAACTTCCGGAGAGTGTTCAGGAACGCGTTGTGGCGGGTGATTTGGCCCGGGTTACGCGGGCGCTCGATTTTCTGCAGCGATTCTGGGAAAATTTGCTAGAACAGGGCAACGATACGGAGAGTCGATTGCGGACGATTGTCGAATCCAAGTTTTTCGATATCGTTTGGGACGATTCTGCATTGACGCGTTTCGCACTCGAAGCGCGCCTCGTGGCGGATGTTTTTCCCAAGCAAGAGCAATCGGTAACGATGGTGCGGGCGCGAATCGAAGATTTCGACCAGAAGACGCGCGCAATGGTTACGGACCTGTTCCAGAGTCGTTCAGATGCGAATTGGGCCAGTACGTTGCGAACCAAATAAATCATGAGCGACGCGCAGCTCGAAGAAATTGCGACGCGTATCGAAAACCTTGTGGCTGGGCCCGATGGCGTACGTGCGCCGTTGGTGCGTCTTGCCAAACCGCTCTTACGAGCCATTGGTTATCGGCCTACACTCAAGACGGCAAAGATCACCGCATTACTCGATCTGTTGCGAGTGCCGCGAGAAGCACATCAAGATTGGGATCGTGTCGAGAAATTGCACGACGCGGCCATCGGGGAACTCGAGGCGAATGTTCAGGGGCTCGAACGGACGCTCGTCGTGTATGGCCGCGTATCGCTTGCGCATGCTGCGTGGGTGAGGCGTCTTTATGAAGTGACGGTGCGTGCGTCCCGTGCAGCGACGGATGAACGGAACGAAACTGCGCGGCGAATTGCGGCTGCAATTGAACCTGTGCGTATTGCGGCTCCTTTGACCATTGAATTGCGATCAGTGCCGGGGTCCGCGACGGCATCTGGCGCGGAAAAACCGGTATCGGGTGCGCCGGTCGAAGATCCAGACAAACCCGGTTCGTTAGAAGAAGAACGGCTCGTCGAAGTGCAGCTTTTGGCGATTGATCATTTGCTGGAATCTGCGCGAGGTGAAACGGAGTTTTTGGCGCGTCGTCGACGACTGCTCGAAGCGGGGCGAAAATTGCTGCTCGATGCGGCGGCGGCATTGCCGTTGGGCCAAGAAGGCGTCGAGGTACGGCGAAAACATTTTGCTGCGGAAATAACGCGTATCGATCGATTGGAAGCGGCGGGTTTGTCACCTCATAAAGGACTTTTGCATCAGGCGAAAGAAGCGCTGGCGTCCGGGCAAAAGCAAAAGCTGCATGCGGCGCTCGTGGCGCTGGATGGCGCGTCGCTATCGGCGGGGGACGAACAACGAGCTGGTTTTACGCGACAAGCGCTCGAAAAATTGGGCGTAGATGATGGTGAACCGGCTGCACCAGACAAACTGCGATCGCTCCGTCGGTCGAGCGAAGAAATGTTTGGCACGGCGGCGCTTGTGGCCATTTCCGAGGGCTACACACGGGCGCGGCAATCGCAAAAACGCCCGCTAAAAGGGGAGACGGCGGAGGAAAAGACGTACCGAAAGCTCGCGTTGGAATGGCTTGCTCCGGAAAAAGAACATGAGACGCATGCGGCGCTTTGCGCCATTGATGGAGCGGTCGATGTAGGCGTGCCCTTGGCGCCGATGCGTGTGACGGAAACGGAAACGATGTTGCGCGTGGTGCGTCATCCCACGCCGGACATGATTCTGATGCCGGCGCGGGACATTACGGACATTCCATCGGCAATCATTGAAGATCCGCGGATGATCCTGATGGCGTTGGCGGAAGGGCGTCTGTTGGCTCGCAGGTTTGTCGCGACGGAAGTCAAGCATACGACGCGTATACGGCTCGTGGGGGAAGCACGTATTTATGTGCTCGATGGGTCGAGTTCGATGCTCGAGGACGGGACAAACGGATCACGGGCGCGGGTGCGCGATGCTATTTTGCTGGGAGAATTGGGAACGTTGGCGCGCCGGTATGCCGAAGGCAATCAATTGGTGCGTGTAACGCTTCATTTTCGATATTTTACGAAAAAAGTTCACTCGGTGGTCAAAGTCGAAGATGGTAAATCGGCGTTTACGGCGATGGCGGACGTGGTGGAAAAGGTTTGGCGCGGAGGTACAGACATTGAAAACGCGTTGTTATCCAGTTTTGATACGATAAGGCAAGCAAAAGTAGACGATCCAGATTTGGCGCGGGCGCAAATTGTGCTCATCACGGACGGCGATGCCGTGGTGAACGAGGAATTGATTACGAAGGCCCGTGAAAAGGTTGGGGATCTGCCGATTGCCGTCAGTGTGGTGGCGCTCGGTGCGGAAAATCCAGCATTACGGTCGATCGTGGCGCGACAGCGATCTCGCGGTGAACGCGCATTTTACCATTATTTGAACGACGAAGCGCTCGTGGAAATGTGCGAAGGCCAAATATTTACGGGTCCTTCAGTGCATGTGGAGGACGATCCCAGCGAAAAGAGTTTGTCGCTCGATGCGCGGGTGGCGAAATTGCGTGCCGAAGTGGGCGGGCTTGTCGACGATTTGGATGTTTTGGCAAAACAGCGCACCGTGGCGTCGATTGAAGCGGCAATGGTGGATGCGGATACGCAACTCGAACAAGCGCGCGCGGAAGTGGAAATGGGTGTGGTCCAAGAAGTTTCAGTCGCGGGAGAGGGGCAACGGGCATTGCAGGAAGCCATCGAGCGCGACCGGCGAAGTCTCGAGAATCGATTTGCGAAGTGGTTCCCGCGGATCGAATTGGAGCCGAGCAAGAACAAGGCGGCAGACAAACCCATTACGTCGTTGGACGCGGAAGCGGTTGTATTGGTGCTTTCGACGATTGCTGAAGTGGTGAGTGAATTGAGCGGTACGGATTTGGGGCGCAAGGCGGACGCAATTGAATTGCTCGAGCGGCTCTTGCCCGATGCGATGTTAACGCCATCGAAGTGGTTTTTTGTGCTGCGACACGAAAAAAAAGCTGTCGCGGCGGCGATGGAGGCGGTGTGGTGCGCCGTGGAGGGACGAGGCCTGAATTAATAACGAGGCGCCGGAAGTGTGGAACCTACCCACCTCTACATACGAATCGTTGGTCGTATCTCTCCACTTTGTTGCAAGCGCTTGACGCATGGGTGTAGCGTGCCCTGTGAGACGATGACAACGCCGCAATTGTGGGAATATCGGCTGGAACAGCTGTACGACGACCAGGACCCCGGCTATGTCGTTGAGGCGATTCCCGAGTTGCTTTGCTGGCTCGACCCTCAGTGTCAGGACGGAGTTCATCGCTTTGAAGTGCGCGAGGACACGCCGACGGGTACGCAGATGCACTCTCTCAATGTTTCTTGGCAGATAGCGAAACTAGAAAAGCACGATCCGCGTCTCAGGGCAGATCTGGCTCGGTACCAACAGAAGAAAACGCTTAAACTTGAAGATCGCGCCAAGATGGCCGCGTATGGTTTGGCGATGATTGCCGTCTCCTGCTTGCTGAAGCGTCGAGTCGTTGATGTCTCTTATTATCGAGCG
>JANORL010000954.1:0-3387 GCA_031415295.1 Polyangiaceae bacterium
CTGATCGAGATAGGTACCAATCTCGCCAGCAAGTCGCGGATTCTTCGAGCGACGCACCAACTCCCAATCGATCCAGGCCCCAGATTTTTCATCTTTACGTGCAGGAGCAGAGAATAAATCCATGTACCTTCGAGGGGCGACACCAACAAACGGCTCGAAGGGAACGCGTGTTTTATCGTGTCCATCGAATACATCGACAGAAATGGAGTCGTCAAATAACGTCGCAACTCGACTCTTTGGATAAGGTTCGATAAAAACGACTCGGTATATACCCGCTACAACAATATGCTTTGCACATTCGTGGCAAGGAAACGTTGTCGAATAAAGAGTGCATCCGTCTACGCCAACGCCGCGTCGGGCCGCTGACATGAGGCCGGCCATCTCGGCATGCACCGCACGAATATACTCGATGACGTGTTTGACACGCGCTCGCTCAGCCAACGAGGGCAATCGTTCTTCGCTGGCAATCTCTGAGGAAAGTGCCTTTAGCACTCCATCTCTTTCGATTTCTTTGAGAAGTTCGTCCGTTGCAAGTTGAGATTTACCAGATGACAACCAATTCTTTCGCTTCAGGCGGACGAGAAAATCGACAATCATGTTACGCGCCATTTCATCATTCGAATCGGTTTGACGGGTATGATCTCGATGGTCTTCTTTATCGTCCGACCAATATTGGCCGCCAAAAGGTTTCGCGACTTCATTCGCTCCAGTTGCGACAATTTCACCATGCGAAGTAGCAATGGCCGCGCCTACTTGCCGACCTGCAGAAGCGGACCGCAGACCAGCCCCGTACGCCTGGAACATCCCATACTCGTCGCGGGTCGGAGTCGTGAACGGATGACCAAAAATAAGTTCGATAAATCGGCGAACATCTCGGTCGATTCTTTCACCTTGTGAACTCGCATCTACGAATAAATCGGCCAACCAGAATGCCTGACGAACGTTCTGACCATACTCCTCGCCGCGCTCCTGTTCATCGGCAACAACCAGTTGCTCCGCTTCCGCTCTGTACCTACTAGCTTCTGGCTCAAAATGTGATTTCGCGATTTTTGTTGCGAGTGAATCAACTCGCTTCAATCGCGAAGCATAAGCGGCAATAACAAGGAAATTGTTCCCATAAACCTGCCGCAAAATCTCAATTTCTTCCGGCGTTTTGAGTGAATGTAGAATGTACGCACAGCGCTTTATCGGCTCTTCGGGATCTCGCTCCTTCGATACCGCGCTTCTTCGATTGCGTATCTCCGCCATGCCCAGCATCGCGAGGGCATCGTTCGACTCGAGGTCCTTACGGAGCTTGTTGCCAGCATCCATTTTGCGGCGGTAAAGTTTGTCTGCCGTCAGCTCACCCGTTATCTCCTGACCATAAGCAGGAATCTGCGCTAGGGCATCGACGAGCTTGATCGTTTCAGTACGGTAATCGACCGTTTCCAAGGCGCGCCGCAGAGCTCGCTCGACCAGATTGAGATCAGTACCGATGGCCCCCACCAGACCAAACACCAGCTCTTGACCAACTCCCGTCGCCCGTTCGCTCACCTGGACACCCGTCGAATCCGAAGCTACTCCGGCCGGCCGATGAAAGCAATGGCAAAATGATGCCTGAGCCAAACTCATATCAAGAATAGCTTCGGAACAAGCCTAGCACGACGTTCCTGCTCATCCAGACGAGACCGAACAACGTGAGCTACAATTCGTGCGGTACGAACTTCTCTGAGCTGTGGGAGTGTGTAACATCGTGCAGGCCCTACGGCCGCTTCGGTCCCACGGACTGTTCCTCGTGGAACCCCATCACGAGCGCCATTTCACGTGAACGGGTTTTGCACCCTCGGAATGGGCTCGTGAATCACGTTCCGACCTGGGTTTGTCTGCATTGGTGGTTGCCACAAGCTCACGTGGAACGACCAAACGGATCACGGTGTTGCAAATACACGTGGGCAATGTCCGCGATTTCGTCGTCCTCATGCTCGTGGAATCGCTTGAACAGGTCGAGATCTTCGTCGAGGGCGAACCAACGAAGGAGATCGAGGCATTGGCGCGTGTGCTCGGAACGATCGAGGTGTTCGAGGAGTATGGTTCGGACAATCGGGCGGGGCCACTGCCCAAGGCGTTCCGCGCCAAACTCCGAGATCATTAACTTCCGGTTGAATTCTTGAGACAGGATTTCCTCGGCCATGATTCTTTGGGAATAGGAGTGCCCCCGCATAGCGAGTAGACGGCGCGCCTGCCGCGCCATGTGCGCGATGCTCTGGTTTCCTACTGTAGCGCTATTGGCCATTTCCTCAAGGAAGAGGGTCGCACCGGGACAAGGACAGCAAGCTACACCGTCGAGATGAATGTCGCCCATAGGATATTTCCCGCATGCCGTAATTGCACGAGCCGATGCAATGACCTGAGCCATGAGCTGGGGGTCGTCCAAGGGGGGAAGAAGCTTGTTGAAGCGGCCGTTGAGATCGTGATCGAAATCCCAGTACCCTACGGCTGGGGCAAGCGCCAATTCTGCTGCGGGAAAGCGTGTCAAAAGATCTTTTACGATGCGAATCCCTTCCCGTTCCCGTCGGTAAAGGAGCGCTCGAAGCAATATTTCCCAATCGTCAATATCCGTGTTTTTTTCGAATGCTTGTGCAAGGGCCTTGTAAGCACTCGGGGTCCCGATTCGACCAAGCGCATCCGCAGCAGAAAATATGTCATCATGCAGTCGTTCAACGAGCACAGACACGGCTGGCGCATACCCTGAACGGCCGAGCGCATCAATCACCACCCAATGCGGCAATTTTGTTTCCCCCGTGGCTTTTCTTAGCAAATCAATAATTGCCGGTCCAGGGCGCATTGATCCCATGCGTCCAAACGCCTGCGCCGCGACAAAGGTGTGGCGAGGCTCCACCACGCGCTCAATCAAAAATGTTTCGCTCTCTGCGCATGGCACAAGTTCCATGCAGTCAACGATGTCATCCCGTACGTCGTCATCTTCATACTTCTCGAACAAAGAAGCGAGATGCTCGAATGTCGAGCGCTTTGCAATGGTCGCCATGAATCCATTGGTGGACGGCCTCTGCCTTGCCCATCGAAGTCGACGTCTTGCCGCATAATACGAACAAAGGAAACGCTCGTCCCCAATCATCGCGGCCCAGTCGCAAGCAATGGATAATCGGTTTTGCACGTCGGTACTCAATTCGATTTGAATGCGCTGAATGAGTGCGTCGTGCGGGAACAGCAAGACATCCGAGACCATATGTGTGCGCATATCCCGTGCCAAACCAAGTTTGAATCCGGTAACGTCTTCTTGAACATCGGACCATTCGTGGTATTTGCAGACGGAATCAAAATACAGATCAATTGAGGCGTCGGTATTCAAGTGGAGCAACGCGCGGAGTTCGTAGACACCGAGGAAAC
>JANORL010000955.1:0-28504 GCA_031415295.1 Polyangiaceae bacterium
AACCCTGCGGCCCCATGGACGCGAATGGATTCGACCGACCAGCGTAGGCGTTTCGCCGTGTCGCTCGATCCACGCATTCATTTCGCATTAAATTGCGGTGCGTATTCGTGCCCGCCCGTACGGAACTATCGCGGGAAAAACCTGGACGAAACGCTGGAGCTGGCGACAAATAGCTTTCTCGCGTCCGAATCGCGTATCAACGAAGCGAATGGCGTTATCGAGACGAGCAAGCTGCTTTTATGGTACGAGCGTGATTTCGGAGGCCGAGCAGGCGTGATGACGCGATTGGCCCGCGCGCTCGACGTAAACGAAGACAAACTGCGCACGTTTCGACTTCGATATGACAAGTACGATTGGACGAACAACGTGCCGGGTTAGGGCAAATCGTAATGAACACCCTCATAAAGCTGACTCCTGTGGCAATTCTCTTTGTCGTTTCTTGCCACCAATCTGGCAAAGCGGACATCCCCGCACGATTGACGCCCCCCACGGCATCCAGCGCGTCCCCCAAGGTATTCTCGTCCGCTCCATTGCTTGCGCCAAATGTCAGCATTTCCAGCGCATTGCCCATAAATCTATCGCTGGGCGTGTGGCACAGTTGCGCGCGACTCGAAGACGGTACCGTGCGTTGCTGGGGAGCCAATGGATACGGCCAAATCGGGGATGGAACCACGACCGAGCGGCCTACACCGGTGCCTTTGGTTGGCTTGACAAACATTGTTGAAATCGCGCTGGGTAGTCATCACACCTGCGTTCGCCTTGCAAATTCGACCCTCCAGTGCTGGGGCCTCAATGATCATGGGCAGCTCGGCGACGGCACAATGGCGTCTCGATCCGTCCTTGCGACGGTGCCAGGTATTCTCGACGTCGTAAATATTGCCGCCCGTGACGCGAATTCCTGTGCGCGCGTAGCGAATGGATCCTGGATGTGTTGGGGGTACAATGGAACTCTGCAGCTTGGCAATGGAACCACCGAACGTCGATCGACGATCCCTGCGCGCATTGTGGATTTACATGACGCGACACAGGTCGCTCTTGGCGGATATCATACGTGTGCTCTCCTGTATGGAGGGTCGGTTTCGTGTTGGGGAAGCGATGTTTTTGGGGCGACTGGCATCGCTTCGCACGGCAATCGTTCGCGTCCCGCTCCTGTGCTGGGCCTACTTGGGGTCACGGCATTGGCCCTTGGCGGCAGCCATTCTTGTGCGCTTCTCGCAGACCGGACGGTGAAATGCTGGGGGAAGAATATTATGGGTCAATTGGGGGATGGCAGCGATGGGCGTGGAAGCGCAGAGTTTCGACCGTTGCCGGCGCCTGTTCCTGGCTTGACAGGTGTTATCGAGATTGCGGCCGGCGCAAGCCACACGTGCGCGCGTCTCGAGGATGCAACGATGACGTGCTGGGGCTTTAACCATTGTGGTCAGCTCGGTGACGGGACAACCATGGAACGTCATGTACCAACGACGGTTCCCGGTCTGGCGGGCGTGAAGGCGATCGCGCTTGGCGGAGCCCATACGTGTGCCATTTTGACGGATGGAACGATTCAATGCTGGGGGTGTAACGACCACGGGCAGCTTGGCGATGGTACCACCACCGGGCGATACACACCGACTCGAGTAAAATGGTGACGCAGGGCTTTGCGCTTGGGGACGCCCATACTGGCCAACGATAGCTGTGCCTTTTAAGCTTCTACCTCACCAGCTTCCGCACATCTTGACGCCCTCACGAAAACATAGTTTATGCCAAACAACACGTGAAGGAATCGATGTGTCTAAGCGATTGCGAAGGCGCGGCGCGCACTTGCCGAGCGCTTGCCGAGGCCGAAAGCGGAAAGGCTTCGTGCCAGAAAGAGCTGAAAACGTGCATCGCAGCGTGTCCTTGAGAGGTGTTAAATAGGATTTACTCGAAGTGAAGGGGCTTTATCCCGCGCTGCGAGGCCGCGGTTTGACCGATGGCCAGTGGTTCGGGCTCGTGTGTCTTGGATATGCTCGTGTGTCTATGTCGTGCGACGTCGTTGCGCGGGCTGCTCGCCTGCGCGCCATCATCCGTGTAGCATCGCCCGCAAGCGCTCAGGCACGCAAGTTGGGGCTCGGAGCACGTCGTGGGGCGTTGAAATAGTACTTCCCGGATAAACCCTCATGTGTTATCCGTGTGCCTGTGAAGCCGAGTCGTCCACGACGCATGCGTCAGAATCGCCAACCCTCTGGAAGCAGAGGCATGTTCAAGCTGGTATTGGAGAACGTGCGCTGTTTCGCCCGCACCGAAGTGCCGCTCGACGCTGCAGTCACGGTCATCATCGGCCAGAACGGTGCGGGCAAAACGACCATTGCGGAAGCCATTGCGTCGCTCGCGTGTAGTGAAGGCGAGGGCCTCGACACGTTTCCGCTGCGCCGTGGAGCCACGACGGGATCCATTGAGCTCGTGGGGCGGGACGATGCATGTTTGGCGCAGTGGAGCACGAGCCCCAGAGACGCCAAGCGGGAACGTCTTGCCGTCGATCAGCTTCTATTCGTATACGGACAGTATCGCGCATTGCGTCCGCCGGTGCGCACGCGTTCGGTGCCCAATCTGTTTAGCTCGCTCGCATTCGAAAAAAGTGCGGAACGGCCGGTCCCCGATAACCTCGACGATGCGTTGCGCCGCCCGGCGACTGGATCGTTGTTCAACTTCGACGAATACCTTTTTCGTGATCTGGCCGCATACGTCGCGCTGTTGGAGAAGCAAGGGCATTACGATCCCGCGGCGCAACGATCCTGGGAACGATTGCGGGAATGGATGCAAAACCTGGATGCGACCCGGATCGAGGCCGTGGAGATCGTCGAGCACGAAGGACGGCGCATGGCCGTGTTTCGGCATGCGGGAGAAACGCTGTCGATTTTCGAATTGTCGGATGGGTATCGGGCAATGCTGGCCGTGGTCCTCGATTTGACCATTCGGTACACCAAACGTTTTGGAACGCTCGAGGATCCGCTTTCCGGTGAAGCCACAGTGGTGATCGATGAAGTGGAATTGAACCTGCACCCGCGGTGGCAAAGGCGGGTCATCGATCAGCTTACGGCGCTTTTTCCGAATACACGTTTCGTATTGACGACGCACTCGGTAGCCATCGTGCAAGCGGCGATCGACAATGGGAACAACGTATTGGTTTTGGATGAAGCGCCGGACCGCAGCTCGATCGTGCGTCCATTAAAAAAGGGCGACCTACGGAGGCTCGATGGAGCGGAACTGGATTCTGTGCTGGTCGATGAAGCTGTGTTTGATGCACCATCGCGGTATTCGCCCACGTACGAGCGGCTCGAAATACGAGCCGAAGTTCTGCGGGAAAAGCTCGAGTGCGGCGAAGCCACGCCACGTGAACGCAAAGAGCTGCTGGAGGCGCTCGACGAATTGCAAGGTTTGACGGCGCGGGAAGAGGAGCGGGAAAGCAAGGGACCGCTCTTGTCGGAGATTGCGAAAACGCAGATTGCCCTCTTGCGCCATTTGGAGCGCGAGATTGCCGCGAAGGAGTCGTCGTGATTCGGCTCGATCGCAAGGGCGTGAAGACACCGAAGGGTTGGAAGCGGCGGGTCGAGGCGGCTTTGCCGGATGCGGCAGCGTTCTGGAAAAAGGCGCGCGCGTTTGAAAAGCTCGTCGAGCACGGTACGCGGCTCAAAAAGGGGTTTGCGGCGTATGCACCGGATACGCTGGTGGATGTGCGAGGAAAGCGAGAATTCCCGCCAGTATGGCAGGAGCATGACGAGCTGCGGGAGAAGATTGCGGTCATGTCGGATCGTCGTTGTGCATATTGTCAATCGAACGTGAGTTCGAATCATCCCGGGAAAGGAGGGAAAAGCAAGCCTCCGGGACCGATTGAGCACTTCAAACCGAAGTCACGGTTCCCGACACAAGCGTATGCGGTGGCCAATTATTTTCTTGCGTGTAGTGGTTGCAACGTGGCCAAAGGCAGTCGGTGGCCAGTCTCGGGGTACGTGCGACCGGATCGTGGTGAACCTGGAAAGCGTTTCGTATTTGGGGAGGACGGCGCGATGAAAGCGGCGCGTTCAGGGGATACGCAAGCTGCCAATACGATCACGGATTTGGATTTGAATCGGGAGTGTCTTGCGGATCATCGCAAGAACGCAATCGAAGCACATTTGCGGTTCGTGAACGTGCATCTGCAGTTCGCGACGAAGTTTCTGGACGTTTCAAGCCTGAAAGTCGAAGCTCTGTTCGTTCCGGAACATACTTTATTTTCGGAAGCAATTAACCAGAACGTGCGGCGCGTTTGGGCGAAGGCGCGCGCGCAACATCCTTAGGATGCGTGCGGTCGTATTCGTCGATGAGGGCTGGAATGCGGTTTTCGGGGTCGGGGAAGACCTTGTTGCTGCGGCTGAGCTGCAACATGTATCTAACCTCGGGCGCCGCCGTGCGCATTGCGCCTAAAAAGCTGACGTATGCAGCATCGGACACGTAAAGCATCCAAGACGCTGCAACCATCGCATATTGCGCTGTAGTCCAATTCATTTGAGCAGCGGTCGACTTCGGCGATACCGGCACTTTTTTTCCAACGGGCGCAGATTCGGTCAGCGCTCGTCCGATAACACCGATGACAGGCTCGTACCGCATACCCGCTAGAAGGATTAGGATCGACACTTTCCCGTCTGCATCCGCTTTCTTGAGCGCCCGGAACAACACAGGTGCAGCCACGTCCCCCATTTTGTGCAGTGCCGCGAATTCCGCTGTGGTTTTGGGCGGAATCAGCATCGCCACGCGTGTTTCAATCTCGCTGCGCAACGTCGATGGCAATTCGATCGCCGTTTCCACACATTGCGCGGCGAGCATCGTTCCTGTGGCGATGCGTTCGCCATCCTTGCGCAGCAGCCCCCGCACGATCAGCTCGGCATTCGCTCCCGGAAACCCCGCAGCCAAAACGATAACTTCGTGCCACCACTTGTCGTGGTATTTGCGCACGAGCATCGCGAAGTCGCGCGCGTTCACGATATGGAAGGCGGTCAGGTATTCCTGAAACGTCAGGTGCGAAAATGCGAATTGGCCAGGGCTTCGCTCGACGAGGATACCATTCCGATCTCGAATTTCGGCCACGATGCGCGCGGCATCGTCAGCGGAATGGCCAAGATGGGGCAACTGTTGGGCAAACTTGTCGACCAACGCGTCTGCGGAAATCTCGGCCACGTGTGCGTCGTGCATATCGCGGGCGAGGCACGCAAGAAGCGAACGTTTGGCATGCGCATCGAGCTTGCCAGTGGCGGCGCCTTCAGGGAATTTCGCGTGGTCCCATTCGAATAGAAGCACGTTCGTAATTGCATCGTACAGGACGACTCGGCGTTCCGGAATGCGTTGACCCAAAAACCGATGCACGATGCAAATGACCGAACAAAGCAGAGGGGTTTGCGCGAGCTTTTCAATGGCGCGGCTGGCCCGAACGCGCTCCATGAGGTCTTCGGCAGCGATAAGCGCGTCATTTTCGGCCTGGTCGCGCGCTTTCGACAAACTCAGTTCGGCCGCGAGGCACCATTGCTTGATATACTGGGTGACGTCTTCCCGCGTCATCGACAAGAGCTCGCCGCGAGCATAATGGGCGGGCGCGGGAATATCGCCGCCAGGAACCCCCGCGGGGCGGCTCGTTACGATCACCCGCGCTTCGGGGAAGGGCCGCAGAACGGCTTCAAGGCCATCAAGCAGCTTGCCGGCAACGTCGGTGCGCGCTTCGTCGAGGCCATCGACGAAGAAGCAAGCGCGAGCATCTTGAAGGGCTCGTTTTAGAAACCAAGGGTCGGCACCTGCGGATTGTGCAAGTCGCTCGATATCGGTGGGCACCGAATGCAGGGATCGCACAGGGACGACGAAAGGAATGGGATTCGTCGTGAGGCCCGCATCCTCGGCGAGTCGTCCGCGTGCGGCGCGTGCGGCAAAGTATGCGAGCAGGGTGGATTTTCCGCTGCCCGGAGCGCCCAGCAGCAAAAGCCGGGCATACATGCCGACGGCCCGTGGCGCTGGAATGCGTAATCGGCCAAGGCCAAGGCCAAGCGCCATTTCGGACATTGCAGTTTGCGCGCGATCGCCCTCAGTTTCGCCCCTGGCGGCCTCGGGTGGCGTGGAGGGCGTCATTTCTATATGAAGCGGGACGTAGGCGATTTCCAGATCTTGGTACACGCGGGCGCTGAGTTGAAGACCACGGATTTCAATATGGCCGTGTTTCTTTTCGATTTCGCGCAAATAGGCGCGTTCGGTGGCGGCAAACCGTTCGCGTTCATTGCCGCTGGCGGCTGCATCGAGGACCGTGCGCTCTTCGGCACAACGAATCTCGAATTCGTCGGCGTCGGGGAATGCGTCGACGAATCCTTTGCGTGCCCAGCGCGAAATGAGCTGCTGCATTTCGGCGTGCAAAGATTCGGTGATCGGATAATCTCCGCGCGTTTCGAGGGCATCTCGCAGGCGGCGCTTGGCGCGTTCACGACGGTTGCGACGAACGACATCCGGTACGTCGTCGGGTGATAGGCTCAGAGCAAGCGTTTTGAAGGCGGCATCGAGGAGGCGGAGGGGGGAGGCTGGGCCATCGTTTGGCGGCGAAGAAGCAGAGGCGACCGGCTCCCGTCGTGCTTTTGTGCGTCGCTCCGAAACTAGCATGGAGGCACATGCTAGAGGGTTCTCGCGAGCGTGTCCAGAAGACTTCAAAACATCGTGTCCAAGAATTACAACGGTCATACCGCTGGCGAGTAAGACCCCTGTCTGGTTTGCTGACCGTCGATGACGCATTGACTGGCAGTGTCACGCCAGGTCCCTCGCGCGGTGGCGTATAGGCGTCGAACGTACACGTCAAGAAAGCAAACAAGAGCGCCGAGAACCCCAAAGTGTATTTTGCTTTATCATGGAAGCAGGCCTCGGCGCGGGCTCGAACGTCGAGATCCGTGCGACGGCTCATCCAGGCTCGCATTTCGTGGGATTTGAGGGCGATTGCGCTGGGACCATGAGCCCATTTTCTTTCCAGTTGAATCGCCACATGAAATGCGCCGTGCGGTTCGATAAGGACTGAGTGCTGGCTTCGCGGTGCGACTTCTGCTGACGCTCGTCGTTGCGACAGCCCACCGCAACAGTTGCCACGCAAATCGCTCGGGAGTAACGTTGCCACATGTCGTCTTTACCGCCTGGCCCCAGCAACTCACTCGGATTGATGTACAGCTATTTTCGGGATCCCATCGGATGTATGGTCCCCGTCGCCAAGAAGTACGGCGATCCATTCACGATCCACGGCAACCCGGCCACCGTTTTCACGGGCGATCCAGCCGGGATCAAGACCATCTACTCAGCCGACCCAGACACGTTCGTCCCGCAGAACCAAGAGATGGCTGTGTTCCTGGGCAAACATGCGATGATCCTCCAAAGCGGAGCGGAGCACAAGCGGTCTCGGCGGTTGATGATGCCCCCGTTTCACGGTCCGCAAATGCGAGCTTGGGGCGAAACAATGTGCCGCCTAACCAAAGAACAAACCGACAGTTGGACAAAGGGGCGGGAAGTCGTCGCGTACGACGTGGCGCAGCGGATTTCGCTCGATGTGATCATGCAAGTGATCTTCGGGGTGAGTGACCCAGCGCAAAAAGAAGCGCTTGCAACGCAGATGGTGGAATTGCTCAACGGCATTTCGCCACTTATTGCTTTATTTCCAGCATTGCGTCGTGAATTCGGCGGTTTCGGACCTTTTGCACGTTTCCAGCGTCGTCACCGCGCCATGCACGATCGTCTGGATGTTTTGATTCGCGCAGCCCGAGAGGCAAAATCGGCGGGAAACATTCTGAGTTTGCTCATTGAAGCCCGGTACGAAGGGGACCAACCGCTCAGTGACGAAGAAATACGAGACCAACTTTTGCTCATGGTCGTAGCAGGGCATGAAACGACCGGGATTTCGATTACCTGGGCGCTTTATGCGCTCCACCGACCGGAAAACGCGAAGGTTCTGGAAAAACTGCGTGCGGAACTGGACACGCTCGGCAACGATTCGGATTTGGCTGTAATGGACAAACTGCCCTATTTGGAGGCGGTTTGTCAAGAAACGTTACGACGTTATCCGATTGCGCCCGCACCGAGCCCTCGAAAGTTGCTCCGTCCACTGGAATTCATGGGGTATTCGCTCGAACCTGGAACCGGCGTTGCCGTCGCGATTGGTGCGGTGCACTTTCGCGAAGATCTTTATCCCGATCCATGGGAGTTCAGGCCAGAACGATTCTTGGAGCGAAAGTTTTCGCCCTTCGAATACGTATCGTTTGGCGGAGGCGCTCGACGATGTTTGGGAGCGGCGATGGCCAGTTATGAAATGCGCTTGGTCATCGGAACGATCCTGAAACGTTTTCGATTACGTTTGGCGTCGCTCAAGCCCGACAACGGAAAAGTTCGTGCAGCAAACGTGGGACCAGCAAGCGGTGTGCGGCTCTTCGTGGAAGAGCGAATGACCTGAGTTCGAGCGATGCGTTCGTTGTCGCGGACGGGCCTTGTCTCAAGTGAAACGATATCCATGTGGTCTAACGCTGCTTCTTGGTAGGCGACTTTTTTTGTTCAATCGGTAACGACGGTTTTTTTGGCCGTTCCGGTATGATGGTTTCGCCGCGCTCGAGCATTGACACCAGCGTCTCGATTTTCTTGGCGCGCCTGGCAGGTGTTTTCATGTTGCTCATACGAAATGCCAGCGCAAAAAGGTTCGGCCGTCCAAGGGACTGAAACGTCTCGCGTGCCCGTTTGTTTGCGTCAATGGCAACACGAAGGTCGTCAGGGACCGTGGCTTCGGTCGCGTTACGCATTGGCGCATACGCCGCGTCCCAGCGCCCATCCGCTTTGGCGGCGTCGATATGCCGCTGACCATGCGGCGTCATGCGGCCAGCAGCGGTCAATCGGGCTACGTGGTCGCGGTTGATCTGACTCCAGACGCTCTTCCCCTTGCGTGGCGTGAACCGTTGCAAGAACGAGCGATCGTCAAAAGTCTTTCGGATCCCATCAATCCAGCCCCAACACAGGGCCGCGTCGACCGCCTGGGCATACGTAACCGTAGGCATCCCCGAGTCTTTCTTGTGAATCTTCAGCCACAATTCAGTCTCGCGCGCGTGGTTTGTCGCCAGCCAGGTAACGAAAGCCGCTTCCGTAGGAAAACTCGTGATCTTTTTGGGGTCAGGAATGATGGGTGCCATTATGATCGTCGCGGATGTTACTTCGTAACTCGACCCACTGCAACAGATAATGAACCTGATCGAAGCGTCGTTGAAAAAAAGCGCCGAAAATTCCAATAATGCGCTAGGATGGTCCGAATGACGCGTATCCTCACCGTTTCCCTCATGTCCCTCGCGATGTTGACGCTCGCGCCTGTCGTAATGGCCGACGTCGTTGGCCCTCAACCCAAATCGTGTCCCGAAGGCGGTCAGCCCGCCACGTGCCATGGCGGCCCTCATTGTCGACCCCTTGGCTGCATGATCGACACCGATTGTTTAGAGGGTCTGGTTTGTCAGGACCGTTCTTTCTGTGTTGGCGTCATAAACTGCGCCGGCAATATCCCCCCAGATGCCGATCCGGCAATGTTCAACGTCCAGACCGTGGAAAGTGCCTGTTCAGCCAACGATACTTGTGACGCAGGTGGAGCGTGCACGGTGCTCAAGGTATGCGTTCCGTTGAATGCAACCGGTTCGGGCAGTGGTTCGGGCAGTAGCTCGACGGGTAGCCCACCTGACGACATCGGTGCCGATAGCAGTTGCGGTTGTCGGCTCGACGCTTCGACCGGACGTTTCGGCGCGCTCGCGCTGTCGTTTGGCACCCTGGTGAGCTTGGTCTTACGTCGTCGCAAACAACGTTAAGGCTTTATCGCTTCGCGACACCGCTTTGCATAACTTGCGGCGAGAGCATCGATACCGGGGGCACCATTGGGATGCGCCCGCAAGTAGTCCAAGACCAGCCGCTCGCGCTTTTCGGGCACCGCTGCCCAATACGGAGCCTCGAATTGATACGCGATTCTTTTGTTCGTCACGGCGAGTTCCCGGCGCAATTGCAATTCGAGTGACAAGGCGGCTGATTCCGCTCGCAAGGCTTCATCCACCTGCGTGTCGCAATCGGTGGGGCGCGGGTTTGACATGGGTAATCCATCGACGGAATGCAAAAACAAGTGACCGGGTCGCGCAGTTCCCTCGGATTCGTCCAGTTTGTCGTCGAAATAAATGACTCCTTCTGTCGTTATGGTCGAAAGTTCGGTTCGTCCAAAACAAAGCAATGGTTTTGATACGCCTCGCGCCGTGAGTGTGGCTCCCGCAGCCGCGGCGCCGAGGCGTTCCCACAATCGATTCGCGCGACTGTCGTTTTGTGTAAATGCAGCGGGGCATTGCTGGACGGGATTGGACGAACGGCAAGAGACAATCGCCAGGAATAGGAAGAGAAGCGACCAGCGGACGAGTGACAAAGTGCTGCGGACTTGGCGTATCAACAGTGCCTCGACCATCATTTGTTTTCAGACGTCCCCGAATTCCTCACCAGCTCCCGGTTTTCTCGCCCGACGCTAAACACTTCGTCGATCCATAGGCGTGCTCGGCGTGATAGGTCTCCGAGTTTGTCGTCGTTCCAGCTCGTGTTCGGAACGGGCACTTCGCGTCGAGTTATCGTGCGGCGCGTCGCGAACAACTCGCAAAAACCAACCAATGCCAGGGCCATGTGAAATGAATCGTGCGTGAGCCCTTGCTCCCAAAAACGCAAACATGTCTCGGCCAGCCGCGCGGTACCCTGTACTTCGTTCGCCTCCCAAATGAGTGGTACATCAATCGCGCGTTTCGCCGCCGTCAAATCGGCCCGTTCAAGTGCCGCGTCCGCAGTCACGATACAGGCCAAATAGTCGCGCATCACCAATATCTCGTTGTCCCATGACCTCGACGTGTCTGTTACGGGTACGCAAAGCGCGAGCAATTCGTCTGGTTCGCAATCGCCTTCTTGATATGTGAGAGAACGGTCGAATTCGGCGATTGCACCTTCTGAATCATTCATCATCATCAATGCAATGCCTCGCAGGTGATAGAAATGTTTGGCACCAGCTTTGTCGAGTTCTGAGATATCGATGCCGTCGAGACGTTCCAGAACTTCGGACCATTTAGACGTGTTGGCCAAGGTTCGGGCCATCGAAAGACGGATGCGTGGGTGGTTGGGGAATTTGTGGCTCAAGCGGCCAATGAGATCACCAGCGATGCTCGGTTCACGAAGTCGTGTGAGCGCCTCTTCGAATAGCAATAGTTCGTCAGCCTCGAACCGCTTCCACGCCGCGCGCAGAACCTCACGATATCTGGTCTTTCCATGCTTCCGCAGCTCGTTTTCGATTTCGGTCACGGCGACAGATCGCGCACCAACGGCTCGGTGACAGTTGAAGTGGGCGGCGAAAAGTGAGCCCATGGGCATCTTCGGCAGTCGAAATGGATTGGCATTCGTGATTTTGCCCAATTGTGGCGCTGTTTTTCCTAGGCGCACGATTTCATGGCCATTGTCGTCAACGATCAGCAATATCGCCTGACGTCCATCGTGCGCTGCAATCAATGCCGAATACCTCGGCACCAACACGCGATAAACAATCTCGAGCCCCGTATCGGTTTGTTGCATTCCGATGAGTTCATTACCAGTCAGCGAACAAAAGAGCAGAAAGTTCATGCCCGACTCACGGCTTGTTGCCGCGGTGGCATGGTAAACCGCGGTGAGGTTCGGAAAAAACTGCAATGGCGAAACGCTTCCTACACCGATTTCGA
The DNA here is from genome assembly GCA_031415295.1 of Polyangiaceae bacterium. GTDB lineage: Bacteria > Myxococcota_A > Polyangia > Polyangiales > Polyangiaceae > Polyangium. The sequence continues at coordinate 11,748 of JANORL010000955.1, forward strand.
TGAACCCCCAGCCAACGAGTTTCGGATCCAGCGGCCCGTCAGGGTCTGACATCGAAGCCAGAATACGCTTTCCGTCAGGGCAAGCGGTGAGTGTTGCCGGGTCAATGGTCAGCGGGACGCTTAAATGCTCAATGATGCGGCCACGCGGGTCAAAAAACGTCGTTCGTTGAACCGAGCGTTCGTCAACGTCATCGACGAGGGCCATGGTTGGTTGTTCGAGCCCCGGAACGCTTCGACAATGGATACGCGCGCCACCCGTCGGTCGAATGTCGCGTACGGGATGGACTCCATCCAGGTCGAAGATGTGCCCGATGCGATTCCGATTTTCGCGGGTATATCGCCCATACAAGACGCAAATCCATAAATACCGACCGTCTGAGGAAATAGCCGCATCTTCGATGGTGACGTCAGGAACGACGAATTCAGGAAGCAGGGGGTCAGGCGTGGTCCGCGTGATGCTTTCGACAGGACGAAGAATGCTCGAACTCCATTGCGAGATCGACCAATCGTCTACATTCATTTCGAGCAGCCCTCCAAAACGGCCCACGAACAGGAGATGCCCTTGGCGCAATGCAAAGTGAATGGGATCCAGCGTTGTCGGTGTGCGAAATCTGATTCGTCTGCGTGTTCTACCCGTCGAAACCTCGACGATGCGGACGAATATCCATTCAGCCTTTGCTTGTGGGAGCACCAGCAGCAGGTCGTCAGGTCCTCCTTGCGGATCCGGCATCAATGCCTCGAATTTCCATTTGGGCAAAATGCGTGCATCAGCAAGATTGTGCCAATTGGCATTGCCCGGCGCGTGCGTACTAGCTTCCTCGATGTGCACCGAAAACGCTTGTCTCGTGCGAGCTTTCAGATCGGCACTCATGCCACGAATCCGTTCCGTTTCGTCGTTTTCCGCGTGTTGAGCGAGGCGTCGTGTAATCCGGAGCGCCCGCACGGGATCACTTTGTTTATGTTGCTCAATGGCCGCGTACAACGCACGCCGTTCGATAGCCTCCTGGATTCGCGCCTGCAATTCAGCCAAAGCGCTCGTTTCCTCGTCTGACAGGTATTTCGGCGCAATATCGCTCGATATCCGTTGCGCCTGTTGAGGATCTCCTGCGGCAAATACGCTTCGTGCCAATTCCAAGCGTTTTTTTGCAACGATTCGTTGTTGCTCGGTCCATGCTTTGCGCGCCGTATCGCGCACGTCTTCCGCCGGGCCAAACCCGCTCAGCATTTTCTCGTGGGCGGCAATGAGTTCCAGGGCCGTGGATGGATTCGATGCCATCGAGTTTGCAGCCCGATCAAGCGCAAGGACGGCGGCCACAGCAGCAATGACTTTACCACTCTCTTCCGCTGGACATAGTTCGTCCAGCCAGGTCAATCGCGACGACGTCACCTGTGCAGCCACTTTGCGCCGACTCGATTCGGGCAAACGAGCATAAGCGGACAAACCTTCGCCAAGGTTTTCCGACTGGAGCAATCGCAACGTTTCGACAATGCGTGGTTCTTCCGTACGTGTTCGAGCATTGTTTTCGATGATCACGATTTGCGCTCGCGCCAATGCTGCATCGGCTGGAGGTAAACCCATGGCGAGCGCCGACTGAAACAACGACATGGCCCGCAGCTCGTGGCCATTTTCGAATGCCGCGTGGGCTTCATTCAATTGTTCTTGGGTCAGCGCTATTTTTTTCTGCTCGTCGATGACCCGTAAGATTCGACGGGCCACTTCACTCTCGGGGAATCGCGCGAGCAATGTACGCGCTCTGTTTTCGGCATCGGGCACGTTTCCCGCAATAAACACTCGATTCAGCTCCGCTTCTTCCGGACCACGTGCGGTCGTGCGCGCTTTGGCGAGTGATTCGACCATTGCATTCAATTCCGGATGCGTACTCAAAACGTCTTTGACGCGTGCGAGATCCTTCGCGGCTTGTTCGAGATCGCCTTGGGTCAATGCGTGCTTGGAAAGCTGAATGAAAATATCGGCAACTTGGTGCGCTGGCGCTTTCATACCACGCGTTTCGATGAATCGTATCACGCGCGCGCGGTCCCCCTGGCGTGCAGCAGCGACAGCGAGCAACGTGCGCACGGCTCGATCGTCCATTGCTGTTGCGTCGAGTTTTTCTTCGAGCCCAAGCGCCTCTTCATCCACGCCGAGTTGTTCGACGAGTAATGTCAGCAAAGCCAACGCAGCTTCGGTGCCTCCACGACTTTCCTCGAATGCCGCTTCGAAGCATTGGCGAGCCGTTTCGTAATCATAACTTTCGAGTGCAGCGTGACCTTCGCCGAGAAACCTCGAGACATTAAAATGGTTTGGGTTTGGCAGGGCATGGTCGTCGAGCTGCCGGGTTATGTACGATGAGGATTTCTTGTTTTTTGAAACATTCGTCTCGTCCTCACGCGTATCGTCACGCGTATCCAGAAGATGTTGAACGAGGGACCGAGCGTCTTCGTCGAGTTCGGTGAGCACTGCATGGCAAGCGTCCAGATCCAATGGGAGATGGCGTAGGGCGACCACACCAGGTTCATTAGGCTCTGGGACGGCATCGATATCGTCGGAAAATCGCGTTATGAGCAAACTTTGCAGTCGGCTCTTGACCTGATAACGCCGGGTCGTCTCGTGCCGGTCGAGGCCTAGGCCTGTAGGATTGACGTGGTGAATGAGGGCGACGAGTTCTCGCGCATCGAGACGAATGCGGCCGGTGATCACGTCGTCTGGATTCGCAAAGTTTCGAGTGGACTTCTTGTTCTTTGCCATCAGCCGTCAACCTCGACGTACGTATTCATCGGCGCTGTTCTACGACAGACCGCAACGTTTTGCAAGGCCGACGTGGATGCTTGTTTTGACGCGAATCAGGATAGAGCGTTCGCGGGGAGCCTCGAGCGGCAATGGCTAAACTTGGTGGAGGCGGGCGTTGTGCGGGGGGAGCGCGAGGTTGGCGCGTATTTACGTGCTCGATCGAAACCCGCGGTGGCGTGCTGAATACGCTGGCAAGCGCTCGACGATGATGGCTACTGCTTCCTCGGGGCTATTCGCACCATAGACGCGATCGTCGGTTACGTCTGGGTGACGAATTCGGTGGTCGATTCGCCGGTTTGCCAGTTCGCTACTCCAGCCAGGCATTTCCAAGGCGACAACGAGTCGTTTGTAAATCCACGCGAATGCGATTTCGGACAAGGTCCCCGCGCCGCCACCAATGGCGACGACGGCATCGGCATTGGCCACGATGGTATTGCGTGCGTGGTCGAGACCTGTCGGAATGACGATATCGATCCACTCGTTTGCTTGGCGCGGGTCTGCGTGGGGCAAGATGCCAATGGTATCACCTTCGCGATACTTTGCGGAATCATGTGCACCGCGGGCTGCGGCCTCCATGATGCCACCAAGGCCGCCGCTCATGACTCGGAACCCGGCGTTGACGAGGAGTTTTCCTAGGACGCGTGCCGCCAAATAAGGCGCCTCATTCTCGGCAACGTTTGCATCTCCGATGACGGATACGATGGACCTTCGAGTCATTGGGCGACCTCCACCATTGTTATGCGCGCATAACGAAGGCGCGATACGAGCTGCGCGATGACTCGTTCGCGTAATGCACGATGCTCTCCATTCCGTGCGTCACCAGGTTCGTGCAAATAAATGGGCGTTCGCAACCAAACTGGATGCTCGGCCATTTCGATGATCGGCAGCATGAACGCCCAATCGCTTGCCAAATCAACCCACTTGCCATCGAGTTGCAGGTCGACCAGGTCAATACGATCGAAGAGGTATCTACGGAACGTTCGGAGGTGTTGCCAAACATTGCCGCCACGATTTTCGCGTGGATTGACGAAATCGACGGGATACGTGGCTTCCTTGTCCGTACGAACCATCGTGCCGACAGTGACATCGGCGCCAGCTTCATAAGCACGGAAAACCTCGGCGAGTGCATCGGGCGTTCCAAGCGTATCGTCGAGGTCCACGAGTACGACGATGGCATCTGGTCGTTCGATAAACGAGCGAATGGCGAGAACGAGGTTCGCGAGTGCGCCGACTCGACGGCGACGTTGCAGCAACGTGACCCGATCGCGTTCCTGGGAAAACAAACGGCGAAGCACTTCGTCGCAGCCGTTGTCCGAAGCGTCATCGATGATGATCGCGCCCCAATCCGATCGAGTTTGTCGCAGGAGCATCTCGCGAAACCGAGTTATGCGACCGGGTCCAACGTTTCGGCCACAAGCAACGACCACCAGTTTCTCCGAACGTTTCGGGTCAAGCCATTCTTCGAACGTGCCATTTGTCGGGGCATGATGTCGTTGGACGCTCGGTGTTTGTCCAGCCTCGATGCGGTCGAGCAACAGCAGTAGATCGTCGAGCGATCGCTTGCGCGCATTGTCGGGTGACGTGAACCAAATGCCGGAAGCTCCGCGGCGCACCGAATTTGCTCGATCTGAACGAACCAAGATGTCGAGCGATCGGTGCCACGGCAATTCAAGTTGCCCATTGTCGACATCGAGCGTATTGGGCAGAGGTTGCAGTTCGAGTAGGCGGCGACGAAACAACCATCCCACCTGTGTTTCGACGCGGTAGGGGCCTCGATCGTCGTGAAACCGAGGGCGCGGGTCCTCGTCGCCCAGAATGGGAAGCGCAAGGGTCACTGCGCGTGGAATGGTCTCGAAAAGATGAGCAGCCTCGGCGATATGATCGAAAAACGCGTCAGGACGACCGATCATCACGTCAGCGTCTGCATGCAAAACGAGGTCCCCGGTGCACGCGTCAAATCCTTTCAGTGTTGCCAGCAGCGCTTGCCCATTCTTTGCGTGGGCTTTCGTCGCAGCATGGGCAAACCATCGTTTGGCAATTGCGCGACATTTATCGCCGTCGGTTGGACCTTCGACGACTTGATCAATGATCCTTTCGGCCAGCAAATTGTCGAGGTGTTTCCGAAGTGCGGCAAGATCACCCGCACAATACTGACGAGGAAACCGGCCAGCAAAGGGATCCACGATGACGACCACTTCGTCGAATCCACGCGGCGTTCCGAGTGCTCGGACGAGGTGCCGGACTTGGTGTTGAACCGTGTCTGCCTCCATTGCGCATACTTTGATCAGTAGCGACGTGCGATCGCGTAGCGTAGGCAATGGAGAGAGCTCGAAAAGAATGAACTCGCCGACCTCTTCGAATCGCTCGACATCAATGCCTGTGACGAATTCCGTGTCGTCAACGCGCAGGCCTGCCCGAGCGAAAAGACGCCGATACACATCGAGCGGGCGATGAACCTCGCGCCGGCATGACGTCGCAACTCGCTTTTCGTAGGGCATTGTGGAGCCATACGCAATTTCATCGGTGTTCAAACGAGTCTGCATTGTCGTTTGATGCACGTGGATCGACGTCGAATCGCATACGGCGACAATCACGCGTCCGTTGTTATGCGCGAGTCGTCGAAGATCTGACAATACGTGCCGCGCTTCGTCATCGTCCACCGTACACAACACGAGCGCGCAAATGACGACGTCAAATCGTTGCACTGTCGCCGCTTCCATACTGGATCGATCGTGGAATGTCGCGGCTGGGATTTCCTTCTGCCATCGAGCGCGAAGGGTATCGTCCGGGTCGAAGACCGCGAGTTCGCCGCTCGTCATCGCCTGCTCATGCATGGCCCGAGGCTTTCCGCAGCCGTAATCAAAGACGCGCCCTGCTCTGAGGGTTGCCACGTGTCGGTCGATCAAAGCATCCAAACGTTGCTTCGGGTTGTCTTGGCGTAACGCCGACCATAACCCTCGCCATCCCACGAGTTCCGCAAAGTCGCTTTCCGTGTTTGACCGGCGCAGCAAAACGGACAAATCGCTCCGGTAAACGAACCTCCAGGATAGAAACGCACGTTTCACCATCGATTCCTCGAGGTCCGGTCGAAGCGTTTGGAGTGACCGACCAAGGTCGATGATTTGCACACCTGTCGATGTCACGCGGAGGTTCTTGGGGTGAATGTTCGTAAACGCCCAGCCCGCGGCAATCAGCGAGCGGAGGCATTCGAATAACGCGGGACCTTGCCCGCCTTCGTACGGAGCACTGTGTTCGTAGGTCGTTTCGAGCGCGATGACGTCAGGCCATTCGTGCAGCGCCAAGACTTCGGGCAAACCGGCTACCCGCGGAGTTTCCACGAGTTGTCGCAAAGTACCCACGAGCTGGTTACGGTCGGTTTCATTCCACTTATCGAAGAGCTTAACGACACGGTCGCCTGTTCGAAGCACGACGCCTTCGGCCCCGTGCCCGAGAACCTCGATAACATCTCGACCCAGACGTTCGCGGACGAGCGTCGTTGCGTGTTGGACGCGCTCGCATTCGTACCATGGAGTCAGTGCGTCGTCGTCCCGTGTGGTTTGCGGAGCGGCAATCCAAGCGTCTTGTTCGTCGAGGAACGTCTCGAATCCCGTTTTGTGGAGAGCTTCCTCGAAGGCTTGCTCGAATTGCTGAAGACGCGTGAGGGAGAGCCGATCGTCGAGGGCTTCGACAAACTGTTTCCACCGAGTGATACTTTCCGTGCACCGTTTGTCATCGAACCACCACGGTCGAAGATGAGTGTCGCCATAAACGCACCGACGAAGGACGATTGCGAGACCACGCGCCCGATGAAATGACAAGCGAAACGCCACGGAACGCTCGATTGCGTATTTGTGAGTGCGTTGCAAAACGGTCGCTCGCTCTTCAGGCGAAAGGGGATCGCGGGAAATGGTTGACTGCTCGCCAAGCACCTCCTCGTAGGCTCGGAAAAACGCATACCCCAAGATATCGTCGATTACGTTTCGTGGAGAAACATTTTGCGGAGCGTCGGCACTCCGATCTTGCTCGATTGAGATGGGTATGGTCATGACTCGACGCCCAAGGCGAAGGGCGGCATTGGTTGCCCAAAGCATGTCCGACCGTCGCACTGGCTTTCCGTCCAATCGCGGCGATAGATTTGGCACGTCGCGGAGCAGGTCGATTTGGAACACGAACGTATTGCCACCTCGGAGGTGAGAACGTCGGGCGTCGGCAATGACGTCACCCGTGGCAGGCAGGACTGGCCGCGTGATGGCTTCTCCGGCGAAGATTCGTGGTGCTCGGAGCGCCAATTCCTCGAATGCATCGAATACCGTCGAGGCCATGAGAGGAGGCATAAAAGGGATTTCAAGTCGATCCGTTTGGCTTCGCGCGAGATCGTAATAATAATCCCTGCGACCGATTCGCCAGCGCGCATTGCATGATTCGGCGTCTGGCAATGAATCTGCGGGGTAATGAGTTGCTGCACCCAGCAGGAACGACGCGAGATCAAGTAGTTGCGTTCTCGATGTCGAAGCGGCTGGAACGGGAGGCGCTCCCGATACACTGCCGATGGCGACATCAAAACCCGCGGCTCGTGCACGCGTCATGGCGTCGACGAGTCGAGTCACATCAAGGGGGAGACGCCCGTCATCGTCCAGAATCCACGCAATTGCGTCCGGGGTTTGTCGTGCGACCTCGTGAACGAAACGTTGGAGCAGCGTTCGGGCTATGGCAATGGCTTTGTCAGGTGACACGTCCGTCGGCAAAAGGCTGCATTGTTCGGCCATTGCAGCTTGATCCGATAACGCCACGGACCACACGTGCGGGCAAATCGCTTGGGCGTGCGTGAGCACGTCGGCATAACCTGCGGCATGGCCATTTTCGAGCAGCACGACATCGAGACGTTGTATTGCAGGATGTTTCGCCAATCGTCCAAGGCCATTCAGCAATGGTTTGGCGCGTCCGGGTTGGTGACCATCGACGATGATGCCGACGACCACATTGAGCGAATTGGGTTCTGCGATGGATGGAGTGGCGAGTGGCGCAGTGACAACGGCGGGTGGCAGATCGATTGGCGTTTTCCAATCGAAGAGGCGCGACGCCCTCGTCTCGAAGGTTTGGCGGCATTCCTCCGACATCCGCCATCGGTACTTGGCAAAGAATGTATTGAGCCCGCTTTTTTTGCGCTCACCGCCGCGATCCGATAGGCGCGGTGTCCCATGCAGCGTGTCATGATGCACTTTCGCGCTCGGTACGCCTCGGTAGGGTTTGCCCAGGTCGAGCAATCGAATCACGAGATCACGATCGTTGCAGCTCGAGAGAGCCTCGTCAAAGTTGCCGGCAAGCAGCAAGGCTTCGAGGGGAGCCGACAAGTTGGAGCCTTGTATGCCGGGGTTGCCAGCGAGAAAGTCGTCAATCGTGACATTGCTTGGAGGCGAAAGCACTCGGCCTTCAGGTGTCGTATCATCATAACGTACGAGTGCTCCCGCGAGGAAACCGGGGAATCCTTGCGCGGCAACGTTGACGATTGCGAGATAATCCTTTTCCCATTGATCGTCGTCGTCTAAAAAAGAGACGAGCACGTTGTCGACAGACGCTTCTGTGCGGAGCAAATGGTCGATTGCGGTATTCGTGGCACCCGATAAACCAGTAGTGCGGCGATTACGGACGATTTCGACGTTTGGCAGAACAGTAAGGACAAGGTCGCCGACGGATAAGGCGAAGGATTCGTCGCCGTCGGGAACGAGAATGACGCGGTCGGGTATACGAGTTTGGGAGGCGATGGAGCTGAGGGCACGGCACACGAGTGCCTCTCGCCCGGGAATGGTGGGGACGATAGCGACGTGCCGAAGGGCGCCGCCGCGCGGAAGGTTAAACATGGGAACCTCGCTGGACGCAGGGTTACTGGTGAAGAAACGCCAACGATCCACGTCACCCGAAGCTGATCTTCCGGACTATGCCTTTACAGGCAAACTTCAAGGGGATGCTGCGTCCACCATCCCCTGAAGCGTTCAACCGGACATCCACGATGAGAGAACGCGAACTGGCGAAGTTTAAAGCCTGAAGGAACGGTTGTCAAAGACTTTTGTGTTGAACATCTTTTTTTCAATGCCGGCCCGAGCTGATTCGAGCGAAGGTTCTTGTCCTTCGCCAAGACCATTCAGGCTCGTCGACCAACTTCGACGAGCCATTCGGCATCGGGGGTGTTTTGCGCGAAGTGCTCATGTGGCAATGAGGCTAATGCGACTTTCAAACCAGTATGAACGACAGTGAGCAGCGGCGCGCGGCCAGCCTGCGTCACGACACTCCTTGTATCACCTCTGCCTTGGGCATCGCAAGCACCACCGCACTCCGCTCGCCTGTCCCACGGGTCCTCCACTGCCTTCCCGCACCCATACCGCACCATCCATGGACCTTGTGTTCGTGGTCATGGAAGGCGTTGTCACCTTGAAATAACGTTGACCGCTCGATTGGCGAAGTCGAAATCTCGTTCGAGCGAACGCGATTGCAACGTTGGCGAAGTCGATTACACCTTGGCCCGAAGTTGATTGAATGGTTGTCAAAGGACACGGCTAGGTCGAATCAAGGTGCCGTCTTGGTTGGCGAAGGACAAGTCGTGGTCGATGGACCAAGACTTCACGGTGCATCGATCGAGAGTTCACGGTTGCGGAAGGCGTGATCAAGGTGAAAGATTCGGGCAATCCCGACGCTTTACGAAAACGGCTGCTCGATGCCAACCGCAAAGCGAGCTTCGTGCGTATATCGTGAATCTATCGCGTGTGTCGCCTGCTGCCGCGGACGTTATTGTAAAGTTGACGCCGCGTACAGGCCTCTACCCGAATTCCTTCGGGGGATTCAACCACTTTCCGGCCGCAAGGAGTACGCGCATATGGCCACCGGTGCTCAAGCTCGCGGCCATGGGTACGTCGAATCGACGCAAAATTCGTCGCATCATGGGCAACGCATCGATAAACGTCTTGCCCATCGCCGCAGCCGTCAAATCACCACGACCGAGCATAAAACAAGCTACGTTTGCCCGCACCAACGCCACGTGCTCAAGCTGATTCGAGCGAATGTTCTTGTCCTTCGTCAAGACCACCCAGCCTCGTCGACCAACTTCCACGAGCCATTCGGCATCCGGAGTGTTTTGCGCGAAGTGGTCATCGTGTGGCTGTACAACTTCGCCCGCCGCTCGAAGCGCGTCAACGACGAGCCCTCGGCCTAGCGAGCGATCGACGAAGAACGTGAACGGTTCAGGCAGCTTCACGCGTGTCGCATCTCCTCTCATGGTTCGATGATGCCTCGGTATCGATACCGAACGCGATCGGTTCAGGCAGCTTCACGCGTGTCGCAGCGGATCGCATCCTCGACCTGCTCGAGGGCGACTCCGTAATCCTTGGCGAGCACCACAATCGATTCTCCCGCGCGATATCGCCCAGCCACAATACGTGCCTCAATGCCCGTGCCCGCAATCACCGGCTGACCAAATCCTCGACGAGGATCCACCACGATCGTCTTAGGCTGCCGTTTCAAGTCGCCTTCGCGCACCCACGGGTAGAGTCGTGCAGCAAAATCACCCTCCCAGTCAATACGTTCGAGGCTTTCTTCGAGCATCTCGCGCAGCACGGCTTGCCCTTTCGCCGAGATGTCCAACAGACGATTGGCATGGTGCACGAAGAGGTTCACGCCATCCGTACGAAAACTGCCGTGGATGAGCGGACGCGGCACGCCGAGGTCTCTTCCGACAAACCGTACGGCTTTGCGGACTTTCTGCATCGACACGTTATGCACGCGTCGCATCGATGCGAGCACGAAAGCTTCGACGAGGTTGGAGAAGGAGAGCATCAACGGCGACTGGGATGCGGACTTGAACAGCGCGTCGTGTTCGCCGTCGCCAGCAGCCCAGAGCCTGAGCGTCGAGACGGGGAGACGAACGATGCGCGCTGCACGAGGCACCGCGTATGCCGCGAGTTCCTCTGCAGAACGGTCGCCGTAAAGATCGATGGCCTGCATCACGAGCGTCCTTGTACCATCACTGCCGTAACCATGGCAAGCTTGGACTTGGATCTTCTCCGTGGGTTTTACGAATTGACGCCGCTCGACCCTGAGCTCGGGTCGACGAGATTTTTTTCATCCGGTGCGAAAAATCTTTGAACGAATCTGGGTCGTCGAGCATCAGACAAAGCAAGGTCGAACAGGACGGAAGGCGAATTCGCGGACGGGATCCGAGAAGTCGTTTTACGCGGTCGACCGAAACAAGCAATCGACACACGCCCATTAGCATGGCCACTTCATGGTCACGCGTATCGTACGAGGAGGCTTCGTCATGGCTCTATCGAATGGTATTCCTTATGGTGGTCCGTTGCAGTTTTCCCTGGATGATTGCAAAGATCATTTGGTTGACCTTCCCCACGACACTTTGCGGTATTTGCGGACAACGAAACCGGGTATCGATGCTGTGCGTTTGGAACTCGGCGAAAGTATTCCGACGCATGGTGAAACGGCCGGGGTAACGGCATCAATGCATCTACGATTCGTAGACGATACGGCATTGATCGAGAAACTCCGTTTGCATGAAATAAAGCTGGACAAGGCGCTCGAAGTAGTGCGTGAAACGTTGGCGAAAAAAGAACACGATCGCGAAAACACCGTCAGCCACATTGTCGATATGGTGAAATCGACGGCACAACGTACCGGCAACGATGGGATCCTGGCGCCGTTTCAAACGACGCTGGAATACAATGCGCAATATGCCGCGAAAGCTGCGGAAACTCGGCGCAAGAATAACAAGGGCAAACCCGTCGTGGAGCCAGTTCCGTAAAACGCGAGTGACGTCTACGTGAAGCGACAAGGCCATCATGGTAAATCATGGTGGCCTTCGTTTTTGGTGAATGCAGCAAACGTTTGGCAAACGTCGCCAGCGCAACGATGGATCTCGGGTAGCACTGGCAGAAATCGATAGACGAAACGAATTTGCTGGAGCCGGCGCGCGAGAAATGCGACGCTCGCCGTTGTCCGCATGTCTACCCCCAAAGTCCTCTTTCTCGGCGCAAATCGCCGCGACACGACGCGCTTGCAGCCCTGTGGAAACCGTGAGCTGGCATGACGTGTTCCTCTGACAACGCAAACGCGACATTGGGTGGTCGTTATGCGCTCATCGCGTCTTACGAGCCGACAATCCGAATCTTCTTCCCCGCATGCTCCACCTCACGCTGATACAACCGTTCTTTCCACGTTGGACCTTGTCGTAAATCGAAAAGCACCAGCCATCCTTCATCGAGGCCCAAGCGATCCAGGTATCCCGCAAGCTGGTCGAGGGCGTCCTCTTCCGTTTCCGTATCTCGACGCAGTTTCACCTCAATCGCGTATCGTGCCTCGTTCCATTGGATCAGCAAATCCAACGCCCCACGACCCAAGCCATACTCGCGCTCGATGCGTCCGCCACCATTGATCACCCGCTGCAAAAAAGCCATCAACATCAAATGCGGCCCTGATTCGCGATACCCAAACCCCTCCGCCGCAAGATGCCCATCTTTGCGCCAAAACTTCTGCCAATCCACCATCAACTTGGCCATGTCCAGCAACCCGTCATTGCGCACATACCACGCCGGCTCGTTCCAAATCTGCAGTTGCTGGTCGTAGTTGAGCGTTCGGGGAATCACCTCACGGTAAATCGGGTTGGCAATTCGATATTGTCCCCGCTCGACACGAATGAGTCCAAGCCCCAACACATAGGCGAAGTCGTCATGCAGCACGTCCGTATTGGTTGAATCGCCCGCAAGCATCGGATTGATGACGCGACGCACCCGATCCTCGCGCAATCGTGCCACGAGCGAATCAATGTGTGAACGCCTTTCCAAAATGATCGTTTCTTTCGCCGCCTCCACGTGCGCTGCCGTAATCGGAACGCTGCGGTCTTTCACGTCCTTACGCACGATTTGATCGGCCATCGCATTGGTCAGCCACGGATGCCCCTGCCCCAATTCGTAAATCATGGCAATCGCTGCGGGCTCGAAACGTTGCCCCGTCGCTGCCGTGTGTTGTACCAGCAATTCTTCCACTTCGGGTGCCGTGAACGGGCCGAGCGTCATTGCTTCGGCCGTCACGTTGAATGGTGATGTCGTCCCGAGCCATGAAATGGCCCGCCGTTCTTCTTCGCGCATCACGTAATCGCGCACTTGCCGTTGCCCCACCAGCACCACGCTCGCCGGAAAAGGCGACCGAGAACGATCGATGTACCCATGACGAAGCTGCGTCAAGAACGACACCATCGCTTCCCCCACCAAACCGTCCGCTTCATCGATAAGCACAACCCACGGACGCGGATCCTGGAGCGCGAGGCGTTTCAGGTACCGGAGCAACGCGGTGTCTGGGGTCTCGAGCAACTTCGAGATCTCGGCGGCATCGGGTCGCGCGAGATCCGGAAAGGCAAACTCCAGAGCGCGATCAAACGAGAACAAAATGATCGGCATCGCACGCTGTACGTCCGGCTTTTCCCGCGCCATCTCGATGTCCACCCAGATCGCCCGGTACTTGCCGGTGGCATTGAGGTGCTGGTCCAACCACTGCAAGCTCGTCGTCTTACCCGTCTGCCTGCCCGCATGCAGCGTGAAAAACTTGTGCCGATGGATCAGCTCGAGCACTTCGCCGAGCCGCCGTTCGGGCGGCAGCATGTAGTGCTCGGCAGGGATGCACGGACCGGTGGTGTTGAACGAGAGAGCTTCCACGGCCCCGAGGTTACTCGGATGCAGTGGTTTGTAAAGGAAAAACTCTGCCTGACACGACGCTGATTGCTTACGGCCCCGCGACAAGTACGTCGTCTTTTTTCGTTCTCCAGGCGCGCAGAATGAGGTCATTGTTGAACGTTGCTGCCATCGTCGCATGGCCATTCAAGATCACTGTGGAGAGAAACGAGTGGATGCGGCAAGCAATTGGCAAACGTCACCCACGCGATGATGGATCTCAGGTAACAGCGGCAGAAAATCGATAGGCAAAACGAATTTGCTGGATCCGGCGCGCGAGAACTGCGACGCTCGCCGTTGTCCGCATGTCTACCCCCAAAGTCCTCTTTCTCGGCGCAAATGGCCGCGACACGACGCGCCTGCAACTCGGTGCAGAAGTCAGGGACATCAAGCAGGGGCTCGCCGTCAGCGGCGTGGGACAAGCATTCGACCTCGTGACGGAACTCGCCGTTCGTCCGAGCGATTTGCAAAGCCTTTTGTTATCGCATTCGCCGCACGTTCTTCATTTCAGCGGTCATGGCTCGGAGCGACGCGGGGCAATTGCGGCGGGAAGCCCGAAGAAGCAAGGAACGTTTCGCGATTTTTTGCCCGCGGAACACGACACACTCGAAGGAGTCGGGGGAGGCCTGCTGCTCGAGGATGCTCGCGGATCGGCCGTTCATTTGCGTCCCGATATGCTTTTGGCGATGCTTTCGATTCTGAAGCGCGATATGCCACTACGCTGCGTCGTGCTCAATGCGTGTTTTACCGCAGAACAAGCCGAAGCCATCGCCGAGCACGTTGATTGTGTGGTGGGAACTGCGCGCCAAATCGACGATCAAGCGGCGCTCGCTTTTGCAACCGCGTTTTACCGGGCCATTGCCCATGGGAAAAGTGTAGCGGACGCGTTTTCACTCGGTCGCATCGAGATTGGTACGCGTGGTTTGCCCGGGGAAGATGTTCCGCGGCTCTTTTGCCGCACAGGAATCGCAGCGGAACACGTTTTCGTCGTAAAGAAAGCTGCGTCCGAATTCCGTAAAGCGCTGGATGGCACGAGCGAGCAGGAACAACTCGCGCGCGATATCGAAAAGCGCCTGACCGAACTTACGAAACACTTGCAAGACAGACACCAGTTGTGCGCCAAACTTGCGGGAAAACTCGGCACGACGAATACGTGTTCGATGATTGCCGAAACGCTCCTGCATTCTCCCGCGTTTACCGTGGCGACGTGCTTGGCCGATCTGGATGCTTCGTCCGATATGAAGCCTGCGGATCGCGACACCGTGCGCAAAATGCTGTGGGAAGCGCTGCCGCTCGCCATCGATTGGCGGGACGTCTTGAACATTGCCAGGAAAAACCTCGACGAAGGGCATTCGTCCATCGAGTTGCCCCTGCGCACCGAAACCATGGCCGAAGTTATTCTCGCCGGTGCGGATGGTCGAGCGTGTTCGTTGGTCGATGCAAAACCGTATCCGCAAGGGCTTGCGCGTATTTCGATGCCGTCGACGATGTTTGCGCCGTTTTTTCAAATGGAACAACATGCGGTCAACGCGCTTGTAAAACAATTGGTTGACGAAAAAGCGCCTGGCGTGCGTGCGTTCGAAGGGTATCGAGGTTTGCCCACGCAAACGGACGAAGAGATCGAGGAAGGGCGGGTGCTCGTGGACGAACTGCTCGCGGATTGGTCGCGGAAAGACAATCCGGAGCGACTTCCGCATTATTTGCTTTTTATCGACCACCTTTTCCGCAAGGATTCGAGTGTCGATCTGGACAAACTCTGGCTTGATCTGAGTCGCGCATGTGCCGCACGGTTACCCCATTTGCGTTTGTTTCGACTCAAGGGCGGCCCGAAGGAGTTTGGCAAGGAAATCAAGGTTGTTCTACAAATTCAAAAACCTCTTGGCAAAGTGTGAGAGCGTGTCTATCAGGATTTGCGAGCCAATTGGGGTTTGTCCGCCCAGGAAGGGTTCGATTTTTGCGGCATCGCGGCACCCCAAACTCGCCCGCTCCGCGGGCTCAAACAGCGGGGCCCCGCCGCAAACGCCGCAAAAATCAAACCACTCCCTGGGCTGCCTCGATCAGCAGCGAAATCCTGGACGACACCCTCTGAGACGCTGGAAGTTTGACCATGACAAATCCGTTTGTTGACGTTTCTCGTATAGGTGACATCCCGCTGCCCGTCATGGGAGGTATGGCGGAATCGGTGCATGTCATCGATAAGAAATCCATTTTGGCCATCAATGCAGCGCTCGCCACGCAGCGTCCGCTTCTCGTTCGAGGTGAACCGGGTATTGGCAAAAGTCAGCTCGCTCGGGCTGCCGCGGTATTGCTGAAGCGGGCGTTTCTCACGCATGCGGTCGATGCGCGCACGGAAACGCGTGATTTGTTGTGGACGCTGGATGCCGTGGCGCGTTTGGCCACTGCGCAATTGATGAGCGCGCTTCACGATGCAAATCGAGACGATGTGATGGATCGCGTGCATGTGCTCAAATTCGTCAAACCAGGGCCGTTGTGGTGGGCGTTTGATTGGAAAGACGCCGCGGATCAAGCACACGCAGCAAAAGCAACGGTGCCGCAGACGCCAACGGGCTGGACCACCGAAGCTGGGTCGGTGGTGTTGATCGACGAAATCGACAAGGCCGATGCGTCCGTGCCAAACGGTTTGCTCGATGCATTGGGTCATGGCCGGTTCGATGTGGAAGGGCGTTCGCCGGTCGTGATGAATACGGCGCGCTTGCCGCTCGTGATCATGACGACGAACGAAGAACGCGCGATGCCCGATGCGTTCTTGCGACGTTGCGTCGTTTTGCATTTGGGGCTGCCAAACGATATGGACAAACTGGTAGACGAGCTGATGGTACGCGGTCGAGCGCATTTCGGAAAAACCGTGGACGCGGTGCTGCGTGAAGCTGCGAGGCAACTCGCAGGCGACCGAGACAAACACCGCCAGCAGGACCTCGCCCCGCCGGGATTGGCTGAATACATCGACCTCGTGCGTGCTGTGACGCAACAATGTCCGGGCAATGAAGAAGCGCAGTTGGAATTGCTCGCCGAGATCAAATCGTTCATGTACGAAAAACACCCGAAGGAGTCGCTCGGGTGAATACCGCGTTTCAACGCACGGGAAAAAGTCGCGCGGATCTGGTGCGGTTGATTGCCGCGCTTCCACGTGAAGCGCGTGAATCGCGTGAAGAATGCACGCAGGCGGCGGCGACGATCGGGTTTATCCGGGAATCCGAGGCGAATCCGGAGATTGAAGCGTTCGAGAT
>JANORL010000956.1:0-7948 GCA_031415295.1 Polyangiaceae bacterium
GCACCTTTGGAAAAGTGGTTGGCACCTTTTCCTGGTCCGAGTAAACCAGCGGCCATGCACATGGTCAAACTTGCTCCTTCCATCTTGCTCGCTGCGTTATTCCTGGGTTGTGCAGGCTCCACCCCGCCCGCTGACACTATCGGCGTAAAACCCACCCCAAAACCAACAACGAGCGCGGAAACAGATAAAGCGCCCGTCGCCGAGGGCGAGACAAACACCGAAGAAGAAGAGCCGAAAGCCCCGACCGGACCAGAATTCTCCGTGTTGCGTACCGCCGCATTGGCTTGCTCCCTGGATGACCGAGGCGACGTGGATCGCAATTGCGAAGGTTATACGCAATGGTCCGCCGACCAACCGGCTTTTGCCGAAGGAAAAGCCAATAAGCAACTCTTGCAAATGCTCGCGAGCGCCGACGTGAAAGAACGACTTCTCGCGGCCGAAATGTTGCGCATCACCGTCACCGAAGAACTCATCGATGCTGCTGCGGCCGATGCGGTGCTCAATGCCGTCGAGAAAGAGCGTGAAGAATCACTCACGGCACCAATGGCCATGCTTGCAGGGCACCTGGCTATGGCCAAGGTCAATAAGCTCGATCGAGCTCTCGCTATCGCCAAAGCGCATCCACTTTCCGAATATGGGAAAGAGTTCATGTTTTATGTTGGCGACTTTAACCGCGACCGGAAACTCATTGCTTATGCGCTCGAGGGCTCGAAAGACAAATCCAGTAGTATACGAAACGCCTCATTGCAACTGCTCAAGAACCTCGTCTCGGTCGACGCCGCCGCGTCGTGCAAAGCCATCGATGCGTTGCGTGCTGACAAGGACAACTTCGTCAAGAATCGAGCAACCGACGCGCTTTCCGTCGTGGAATGTGCAGCGTACACGGACAAACTGCTCGATTCACTGTCCGCGGTCGACGTAAAAAAGGATGTCGACCAATCCGTCGGATTTGCACTCGGCAATATCTGTGGACGACGCACATTGACCGCTGCGCAAAAAGACCGAGCAAGCAAGGCTGCTCGCCGCATTACGGAGGCCACAGCGGTGCACGTGAATACGCGGTTTTACACCATCTCGGCAGTCATGAAATGCGACGGGGAAAAGGGCAAGGACTTCGTGGCGAAATTCAAGAATGACCCCAACGCAACTCTCGCCGGACGCGCCGCTGAACTGCTGAAGTAGTCACGCTCCTGGGCACGTGCTTATTCTTGACCCGTGCCCACATGACGCTTGCCAAACGCCCAGTCTACGGTGATATCGTGGCACGATGCACCGTAAGATCTTTGTATCCCGTCCAATTTCGCTTCTTCCATGGCTATTGTCGATCGTGTGCACGGGCGGCGCGTTCGCTGCGTGCGGGTCAGGAGGTGATGGTAATCCCGGCAGCGGTGGTTCTGCCGCCTCGGCCGGTGCAAACAACGGTGGTGCTGGCATCGGCGGAGATTTGGGTCTGGGCGGCAACCTGAACATGAATTTGCTGTCCATCGTGCCGGCCCAGGGCACGATTACCATTACCGATAAAAATACGCCCGTACCGTTCGAGTTCAAAGCCTACGTCAATGGCAATCCCATCTCGACTCCCGCTTGGTCGCTCGATTCTTATTCTGCTGGCGCCATTTCAGTCGCGGGGCAATTCATGACGAGCGGCATGGTGGGTGGTCAAGTCATCGTGACGGCTCAGTATGGAGGGAATACGGCAACGGCGCTGTTGACCATCAAAGTCGATGTCTCTGAGAACGTCATGACGGATCCGCAGGATCCCGGCGTGTCGCAGCCGAATCAAATGGCTCTCGAAGGAACGCCGCTACCCGATCCGGGTGCCGCGGAAACTCCGCCCAACGCCACGAAAATTCTTTATCCCTACGACAAGACCGTCATGCCGCGAGGCCTCGTAGCACCGCTTTTGCAATTCACGCCGGGAAGCATCGTTCCGGAAGATGCCAAAATCACGATGAAGTCGTCGGTGTTTTCGTGGCAAGGGTACGTGCATGTCAAAACCCCAGCCAATCCTCAGCTTTACGTTCCGCAAGACGTTTGGGATGCCGCGATGCAAAGTGCGGGCGGGGAAACGCTCACCATTGACGTGGTCAAAGCTGCGGGCGGAAAAGCCTATGGACCAGCGCAAACGTCGGTCATTGTTGCTCCGGCATCGCTGAAGGGCGCCGTGTATTACATGACGTACGAGCAACCTGGAAATGGATTGTATTCGGTTCGTCCGGGCGTAAAAGAACCGGCGAAACTCTTGATTGCCGGCTGCGTCGTTTGTCACTCGGTATCGGCCAATGGCACACGCCTCGCTACCGGAGCAGACGATGCGGCTTACGCGCCTTTTGCGGGCATCTATAACGTCAACGAGAATGGGGATGCCACTCAATTGACCACGTCGCCTCCGGGTCTTGGTGGTGATTCGCGCGGGATCTCGTTCGCTACATTTACGCCCGACGGCAAATACGTCATGCGCAGCCAAAACAATTTCTGGGGCGGCGTCAATCAGCTTGCGTGGCGTATCGACGACAATACCGGGCAACTCGTCCCCGCCAACGTCGTGGGCCTCGGGCCTACCATTGCCGCGCTCCTGCCAATGATTTCGCACGACCAGAAACGTTACGTCTTCACGAATGGCCCCGGGGAACCCACAGAGTTTGGCACGCCAAGCCGCTCCATCAGCCTCATGGACCTCAACGTCGACGAAGCAACGGATACGTTGACATTCTCCAACCGCAAGCTTCTCGTCGACAATGGTCCGGGCGGGTCGGTCGCCAAATTCACGACCTTCATGCCTGACGCCGACCACATCGTATTGCAAGAAGGCGAGGGATACAATGCCAGCTATGACTCGATGCTTCCTACGTGGGGACCGAATTCAAGCTATACAACGAGCACCGGACGCTTGCATCTGCTGCGTATCTCCACGGGCGAACACATGGAGCTTTCGACGCTCAATGCGGGAATTGCCGATATCGATCGGCAACGCAACTATGAACCGTTTGCTTTGCCCGTAACGGCTGGCGGATATTTCTGGGTGGTATTCACGAGCATTCGCGAATACGGAAACACGTATTCTGGACCCAATGTTCGTAAACAATTGTGGGTCGCCGCCATTTCACCCAATCATGCCATGGGTGAGGATCCGAGTCACCCGCCGTTTTACTTGCCCAACCAGACCGAAACTGCCAACGAACGAGGGTTCTGGGCGTTGGCGCCTTGTCGAGCCGCTGGGGTGAATTGTGATACAGGTGATGAGTGTTGTGACGGATTCTGCCGCCCCAGCAATCCTGCGGATCCGAGTTCGCCGAAGGTCTGCAAACCGCCGCAGGGGTGCTCGCAAACTTCGGAAAAATGCACGAACGACGGGGACTGTTGCGAAGCTGGTTCCGGCACTACGTGCATTGGTGGATTCTGCACGCCGAAAACCCCGACCTGAACCAAACCCGTTTGACGAACACCGCCTTGCCGTCGTGCGAATCGTGACATTCCTCAAGAATGGTGGACCTTTTTCAGCGGTTGACACCTCTTCTTTGTCTCGTTGTCGGCATTCGGCAGGTCACACCAAGTAGGCGTAGGCATTTATGTTACACCAAGGTACAAAATGGTGTAATTCTGTCCCTGTTCAACAGATAATAGGAAAAGAAGGAGCGATGTCATGGTGATGCGAGACGGTTTGAGTTTCGGAATAGGTTTTGCGACGCGTTTGGGAATCGCAGCGACCATCGTCCTTGCAACGGCCTGTGGCGGCACGTCGGCAGATGTTGGCGAGTCCGACGACGACGTGGACATGCACTTGGACGCGGCACGGAGGAAAATACGGCCCAATTTCCTAGGAGCGCCTACGCTGCAACCACAGGCGGCGATGGGTGATGCCAATCTGCTCCTCACGAACAAACTGAATCCTTTTGATGGCAAGTCGGAAGATAGCTACGGAGCAGCGGTATCCCTCAACGGAAATACCCTGGCCATCGGGGCCCCGGACCGTGACGAAACCGGCGAAAATTCCGGCGCGGTGTACATCTACGTCAAAAACAATGGCACGTGGTCGTTTCAGCAAAAGCTCATCGATAAGGACGGCACTGCAGCAGATAATTTCGGCGTTTCCCTCTCACTTTGGGGCGATCGGCTTCTCGTCGGGTCCCGACTGGCGCTAGACGACAACGGTGTGCAAACCGGCGCCGCTTATGTCTACGAGCGCGTCAACCAAAATTGGGATCTCACTTCAAGAATTGTGCCGATCGCCGGTGGAACGGAAGACTACTTCGGCTACGCGGTCGCTCTCGAGGAGGACGTCGCACTCATTAGTGCCCCGCAAGCCGATTCCACCGCAACCGATGCCGGTGCTGCATACATTTACCGGTTGAGCAACGGGCAATGGGTCAAAGAAACGACGTTTGTGCCACCCACGACGGCAAAAACCTATGACTTCTTTGGCGGGGCGGTTGCGCTTTTGGGTACGACGGCACTCGTGGGCCGTTGGAGTGATAACCCCGTGCCCCAAACGAATGACGGCGTTGTCTACGCCTACGTCAACAATGACGTCTATCTTGGCCCCGGCTGGCAACCGCAGCAAACACTAATCGCCAGTGATCAGGCTCCCGGTGACACATTCGGCTTTTCAATAGCCGTGTACGGACAAACCGCATTCATTGGTGCACCTTTCCGTACCGACGAGTGTTCCCACACGGGTGCGGTGTACGTCTGGACGCGACATAGCGGCGTATGGTGCGAAAAACAGATTCTCGTGCCCGAGGACAAGAATGCCAATCAATTGTTCGGTTACTCGGTGGGAATTTTTGGCAACGCGGGCGTCATCGGATCGTTTTATGACGACGACAATGGTGATTACTCGGGAAGTGCATACATCTACGGCAAAACCGATAATGTCTGGGGGGAGTCGTTCAAATTCGTCCCGAACGATGGAAACGTGCAGCAATTGCTAGGTTCCTCGGTAGCGATTGAGGGCGACACCATCGCTGTAGGAGGCATCGGTGATATGACCGGCGGAGTCAATGCAGGTGGGGTGTATGTCTTCTCCGCACTGGAGCCCGTCAAAGCTGCGGCGTCGCCCCTTGTTCCATCCGATGCCGGCGCGTCATGTAGCGTCCATAGGCAACCTTCCAAAAACCATAACGCGTGGTTCATCGGACTCGGCCTCGCCGTATTAGGTGTTCGACGTTTTTCGAGAAAAACACGCTTCGTGTCGTAACCATTCCCCGTACGCCTCGGAATCAATGGGGGGCCCGAGGCCGGGCAAACGCGACATGGCGCATTGACGCCAACGCCAAGTGATTTTCAATGTGGCCGTATTTCAATGCGAAATGTGCCGCATTCCACGTATTACGCAGTGCGACGGTTGTTTGGACGGTGACCGTTCGGTGCAAGCCACGCAACGAGTTCTTCGCGGGACAGCTCGAGCACGGCATCACCTAGCGAATCCGGACCGTCCTTACGAAAACGAGAGGCAATACGGCGCCGTTCACCGGAAGTCATGGTGCGCCGAATCCGCCGTTCGAGCAAATGCACCAGCGTTTGTTCGCGCCCTTGTTCGCGCCCTTGTTCGATGCCTCGTTCGCGCCCTCGCGCGATACCTCGTTCCAGGCCTCGTTCAAGGCCTTCCTTCAACCCGTCCGCCTTGCCTTCCTTGTAAATGATGCTCTCCATCGTCAAATCCCTCTTCGTTTGTGACTTTATCACAGCCACGAGTTCGTCTCTATCTTTTTTTACGTGCGCAAATTCCAACATCATCGCGGCAAGGTCCGCAAAATCTTCCGGGTTCGTCCGACCCTTCAATGTCTCCAGCACCCGCTTCAGGTTTGCCGCATCCCCATCGACCGCAAGCGGGGCAAACGCTAGCCAGAAATCACTGCCCATCGCCTCCAGCTCCGACACCGTCCGCTCGTAGATCGCTTCAATCCGATATCGTACCCCGGAAAACTTCTCCTCCGTCGAAGACGTCCGGTAAAACCCAATCTTCGGCAATCTCTTCGTCTTCGGACCCGTCAAGACCACGACCACGCTATCAACACGCATTGGTTTCGACGCTCGACCGCCACTTTCGCGATGGGCCTTCGCATCCATTTCGGCACCCATCACAATCAAATGGTGGTACTCGTACACGCGAGCGCCCACGAATCGATCGAGTCGATAGGTCCATTCGATGTGCAGCAAACGGTACTCTTCGCCCACCTTTATGCACAACGCTCGATCCACTCGACGCTGACGCGCCGTGATTTGCGTTTCCACAAAACGAACGTCGGCAATCGGTTGATCGATGTCGAACAACACACGCGGCAACGCATGAGGATGCCGACGAGATACATGGCGCAACATCGTGTCGATATCAGCAGGCTTGTCGTGCTTGATTCTACGTCGGGCCATGGCTCGGTTCTCGACCACGCGAGCGGATTTCCCGCTCTCGCAGGTACATCGTTTCGAGCGAGCCGTCAGTTGCTCAAAAAAGAGCCTCGTAGCAAAAAAATGTTTCCTGGACGCATCACGCCCCTGGTAAGCGCAAGACAAACTCGCTAAGATGGCCGCGCAAAGCATCGTTGCACAACACGTGATTCGCACGCGATCGCCTCGAAACCCGCTGGAAACAAGCATGCTCGACATCGACGACATCATCGACGGCAAGTACCACGTCGTACGCCTTCTTGGACAAGGTGGGATGGGCGCGGTCTTCGAGGGAAAAAACATGGCGACGGGACGGCGCGTCGCGATCAAGGTCATTCGTCCAACCACGAAAGGAAATGGCGAAAAGCTTCTCTTACAGCGTTTTGCGCGTGAAGCTCGCGCTGCGGGGGCTATCGAGTCTCAATACATCGCCCAGGTTTTTGATGCCGGTCAGGATTCCAAGACCGGATATCCGTACCTGGTGCTCGAATACCTGAACGGTGAAGACGTTCAACAACTGTTGCGACGTCTCGGTCCGCTCCCGCTGGATCTTGCGTTGCGTATCATTGCGCAAACGTGTGCAGGTCTTTCCAAAGCGCACGCGGCAAACGTCGTGCACCGCGATATCAAACCGGCCAACATCTTTTTGGCCAATCGCGACAGTGATGAAGTCATCTGCAAGATCCTCGATTTTGGTGTCGCCAAGTTTAATATGGATCAAATCGCCGGTGACGACTCCGTCGATTCGAATGATCAAGCAGGGCTCACGCAAACAGGCACGCTTCTTGGCTCGCCCCTTTTTATGTCGCCTGAACAAGCCAAAGGGCTTCGCGATATCGATTCTCGAGCGGATCTTTGGTCGCTGGGAATCTTGCTTTACAAGATGCTGACAGGGCGTACGCCGCACGAACGAAAAGGCGCACCCATGGGCATCGGCGAACTCATCATGACGATTTGCTTGAATCCTCCAGCGCCCATTCGGGAAGTCGTGCCGTCGGTGTCCGTCGAAGTCGAAGCAATTTTGGAAAAGTTGTTGCGTCTGGATCGTAATGAACGGTTTCAAAGTGCTGACGAAGTTCTCGAAGAATTCCGACGCCTTCTTCCAAGCGGCTTTTCGATTCACAAAACCATGTTGTCGGCGCAGTCTTCTGACGAACGGACCAGTATTCCGCCCGCGTCAAGTGCAACGAGCAATCCGCCGCTGGGACGATTGTTGAACAATGCAGACTCGCCGTCGTCTGCGAGGACTCCAAATTCATTGGTCCTCAATGTCACGTCGCAATCGAATGCCGCGTTGCAAATGCAAGCAGCCGAACCTATCACTGCATCCACGCTGAATCCACACCTGAAAATTTCTAGCACGAATACGGTACCGAGCCTCGGCGTTGGACCAGAGCCAGCACCACGGAAACGCCATTGGAGCATTGCCGGCATGGGTGCTATGGCGATTGCTGCGGGCGGTTTCGTTGCGTATAACCATTTCGCAAAAGCTCCAGCTGCGCCGGCTTCCACGTCAATTGCCACGCCAATAATGACGAGTGCCGCGCCGTCGGCTGCCGCGGCA
>JANORL010000957.1:0-4153 GCA_031415295.1 Polyangiaceae bacterium
GGAGAAATGATTTGGAATTCGTTGTCGTAACGTAGAGCCAATTCGTGCGGGCCAAGTACTCGAGGTTCGACGATCGTCAACCCGGAACCGCATCCGCCAAGAAGCAGCGCGGAAAAACCAATGATCGACAATGACGCGCGAATGTTCATTGCTCCCCCACTGCTGCGCCGCATGGCGAATCGGACAAACGAGACAAGTCGTTGTATGCGTTCACTTTGTCGATTTCTTGAGCCACCTGCTCCGATGGCTCGGGCCTTCCAAGGCCCAAACCGAGCGTGATGAACGGCAGCGTAAGCAAGGCGACGACGACCAAAACGACCGCCGCTTTGCCAAGATCGCCGCCACCTCCGCCACTTCCGCCACTGCTCGAACCGCTACCGAGGGATCCGAGTCCCCCGCCACTGCTTCCACCCTTTGAAATGCCAGTGGGGCTCGCAGGTACGCGCGGTCGCATCGACGTCGACCCTCTGTTGGTGCTTGTGACGACGACCCACGGGCGCCAGATGATAATGCTTGGCGAGCCGCCGTAATACGTCCGGTAACGGACAGGATTCGCTTGGACTTCGTTGACTGCTTCGGAACAATCAGCGCTATTTGCCCCGGCAGGCAAGGACGCCACGACCCGATCTTCCTGCCAAACTGCCCGTGCACGGCCGTCCTTTGGCGGCACGTATTCCGACGTGTAGTTGCCACATCCAGTCGTCAACATCGCGGCGACGAGAGGAGCACTCCAACCCAACAGCGGTTTGAGCGAACGCAGATCCATTCTTTCTTTTTCGCACCGCCAAGCGCCCGCGTAAAGTGCTTTCTTGACGACGCAGTGCACTGGCGACAGGTGACGCTTCGGAACGCGATATCGGCGCATGCACGGCGCGTTTGCGCGCGGTACGGTGAATCAAGCCATGAAAACTTTGCCGCCCCCCGCAGCGCTGCTCGGTATCGCCATCGCCACCATCGGATGCAGCGATGCCTCAGCAACGAGTCAACCTTCCGAATGGGACGCCGCAGTACGACTGCAATCAGCGACGGACGGAAATGCCGACCCGCACGTGTTCGAAACGAACCTGACGGCACGCGTCGGAAACGTCGAGATCGTCACGGGAAAACCTACGCCCGTCTGGTCTTACGATGGAGTGTTACCTGGACCGTTCGTGCGTTTGTCCGCAGGTGACAACCTGATCGTTCATTTCCGCAACGATTTGCCCGCTCCCTCGACGATTCATTGGCACGGATTACGAATCCCCGCCGCGATGGATGGAACTCCTGGTCATTCCCAAGATGAAGTTTTACCAGGTGGTTCATTTACGTACGAGTTTGTCGTACCCGACCCAGGATTGTATTGGTATCATCCGCACGTCGATTCCGCAGAACAAGTTGGTTTCGGTCTTTATGGCGCCATTCTGGTGGATGACCCAGACGAACCCAAGGATCTCGGCGACGAACTCGTGCTCGTGCTTTCCGACATGGCCATAAAAGACGATGGAACGTTGGAAAGCCCCGATTCCGGCGGAGACTTCGGAACGCTCTTCGGACGCGAAGGCAGCGCACTGCTCGTCAATGGCCGACAGAATCCGCTGATCGAAGCCCGAGCGGGCCTTCGACAACGTTGGCGAATTGTGAATGCCGCCAAAAGTCGCTACTTCCAGCTCGCTCTGAAGGACCACTCGTTCACGCGTATTGGCGGGGATGGCGGACGCATCAAAACGCCTGTCGAATCGGAGATGGTGGTGCTCACGCCAGGTGAACGGGCCGATGTGCTGGTAGTGCCACGAGGTGCACCGGGAACTACGCTGACCGTGCGTTGGGTGCCGTTTGATCGAGGGTATGGCACGACGTTTAATCGACCCGAAGAAGAATTATTTCGGATCCATTTGGACAATCAACCTGTCGCAACGCCGGCTCCGCTACCGCCGCTCGAACATGACATCCTGCCGATTGAAACGTCCTCCGCGACAAATATCTCGCTGGAACTGACGAAAAACGATCAGAACGGGAAATTGGCGATGGGGATCAATGGAATCCCCTCGTGGGACGCAATGCCACTACAAGCCACCGTAGGCGAAACCCAAGTGTTTGTCATAAAAAACACGATGGATTTTGCACATCCGTTTCACTTGCACGGTTTCTTCTTCCAAACACTCGATGAAAACGACACGCCGAAACATCCGCTCGAGTGGAAAGACACGATCGACATTCCAGTGGACGAAACGAGGAGGTTTGTCGTGACGTACGATACGCGTCCCGGCATGTGGATGTTTCATTGTCACATCCTCGATCACGCCGACGCGGGCATGATGGGAATGATCCAACTGAGCAAATAAGGATCAGGGGGGCGAGGGTTTGGCCGGTACTACCTGTCGCATCAGTTCGGGGATGCGTGGATCGCCTGGCGCTGCTTCGACGAATTTTCGAGCGTGGTGGCGCGCTTCGTCGATGACACCACGCCGAAGAGTCAAAAGCGCCAAGTTGTACCGAGCATTCACCAACGTTGGATCCGCTTTGAGTGTTGCGAGGTATCCCTCGCGCGCGTGGTTGTAGTCGTTTTTCTTGTCCGCAATGAGCGCAAGGTTGTATCGCGCTTCCGCATCGTTTGGCGATGCAGCAACGAGCGTTTTCAGCGTGGTTGTCGCAGCGTCGAGATCTCCAGCAACGATCGCGAGCGCCGCCACGAGGAGCTGCGCATCACGTCCAGCGCCGAGTTCCACGGCACGATGTGCTGATGCCGTTGCATCCTGAACGCGCCCCTGCCCTTCGAGGGCAACAGCAAGCGCGTAGTGAAGCTTCGCATCGGGGTTCTGGGCCAACGCTTCACGCGCGACTTGTTCAGCCTGCGTCATGTCTCCTTGCGCCACGAGTGCCACAACAAGCGCAACTTGAGCCGATGCATCTGTAGGACATGTGGTCGACGCCAAACGAGCATCGACGAGCGCCGCTTCGAAGTCGCGAGATCGTCGGCGAAGATCAGAACGCTTGGCCAAACAGACACAATGCGTAGGGTTTGTCGTTATGCAACGGTCGACGAGAGCGAGCGGGTACGAAGCGTCGTGGTTTGTCTTGATGAGTTCGTCGAGAGCCCGAGCGCCATGGCCTTCCCGGAGCAACGTGACCCACCACATGCGTTCAACCGATGCAATCCACGGAGCGGACGCCGCGAGTTGGGCGAGACCAACCCCGAGCGTGGCGATGGCAGCGAGAGCGTGTTTGGATACGGGCTGATCCTGGAAACGTCTGCGTAAAGCGGCCCAAACAGCGGCGGCGAGACCCGTCCACAATGGGACGGCAACAATGAGAACACCACGACCTAGCGGTGCCCGAGTGTCACGAAAATACGCAGCGCAGGCGACGGACGCGACGATGGACAGGATCACGAGCGCAGAAGCCACAGAAGCTTCGCGTGAAGCGAGTCGAGCACGCAATCGCACCGCGGCTACGCAGACGAGCGTGAACGCGACGACGACGAGAGTTGCTACGAGATTTGGATGAGCAGATGCCGCCGGTTCAGGTGGCAACAAGGCTGGAGCGAGGGCCAGGCCGAAAAGACGCCCAGCCCGTTCGAGCACGTGGACGATGACTTGAAGGTTCATGTTCTGCGGGACGGCGGTACGAGATCGGACGTCGTTGACGATCGCGATCTCGACGAGACGAGATCAGTTGGTAACGACAAACCAACCGTTGACGTAATCGTTGGCGCCGAAATTGGCGTTGGTAGACTTGTTTTTCAGACAAAATCCCACTTTGTAGTTGCCGCCGCCCACCGGTACGTTTGGCGGAACGACCGACGCTGCCGCCGCAAGCGCAGTCTTATTCGGTGTGGCGGCCACCGTGCCATCGGGGTAACTGGCCCCAAAGAATGCGGTGATCGTTGAACCCACGGGAACGTCGCTGATGCACAAAGTAAACGAGGTGGGCTGCGAGTTGTTGTTGCCGTGGCCAAACACAGCAACCGCTGAACCCGTAATGCGTTGGCCCGGTTGAACGGCAACGGTTGCGGTTGGACCAGCAAATACCCACGGGGCGGCGCCACCTCCAAAAGGAATCGCGGCGATGGTCCCCGCTACGGTCGACGTGGATACGACACCCGTGGGGCCTGTCGGACCGATGGCGCCATTCATGCCATTCATGCCATTCATGCCATCCATGCCATTCATGCCAT
>JANORL010000958.1:0-1812 GCA_031415295.1 Polyangiaceae bacterium
TGCTGCTTCCGGACCGCCCCCACGTCCACCTTGATCTGCTTCTTCTCGGCTTCGGATAACGTCTCTTCCGGCTCTTCCGCCTCGTCTTCCTCGCCGCTCGGCTCAGCGCTTTTTAATCGCCCCTCCAATTCAGCCTTTTTCGCTTCGAGGTCCGCCAATTCCGCCACGTATTTCGGCATCAGCTTCCGCACGAGCTTGTGCTCTTTGGGGTTTTCCTTGGATGGCCCGTCGTCTTCCAGCGACGCCAGAATGCTCGACACCCACGCATCCACCAGCCCTGAATACCCGCGCGCCGCTATGGTTTTCCAATCGTTTTGCGAATGACCCCACCACGTCGCAATGATCCCCGCCACCTGAAACCGATCCACTAGCCCAACCGGAATCAAAACGTCCTCGAAACTTGCCAATAACTTTGCCCGCAGTTTCATCACTTCGTGGTGTTTCGGCAACGCACCGAGCGCCGATTGTTGCGCCTTCCACCACGTCGCCACGGCATCGGCAAACGCCGCTTCACGCGTTACCACCCCGGCATCCGCTTCAATCGCCTTTTTGATGTCCGATTTGTCTCGTAATGCCGCAACAAAATCAAACGTGCGTTTGTCTCGGCCTTTTAACACATGCCGCGGATCGAGCCCATGCGCAGCAAAAAGCGCCGCTTTCGCCTCGACTTCGACCTTGGGCACGCCCCCCGAAAGATGCGAACGCACATCGTGCGGCTCAGGAGGTGGCGCGTTATCGGCATACCGACGAATGTTGAGGTTATCGTCGTTCTCGCGCAATTCGTCTCGCGACACGATACGTGCAAAATGCGAAATGTCCTCGAACGCTTCGTACGCGCGTACAACCTTTTCGATATGCTCGGGATTCAACTGATTTTGCGCCCGTCCTTCGTGAAACTCGCGATCGGCATTGATAAAAAGCACCTTGCCGCGTCGAGCTTTAGGCTTGGCACCTTTCGCGCGCAACACCAACAAACACGCGGGAATGCCTGTCCCGTAAAACAGATTCGGCCCGAGACCAATCACCGCTTCGAGCAAATCGTCGTCGATCATCCCCGTACGAATGTCGCGTTCGGCGCCTCCTCGGAAAAGCACGCCATGGGGCATAACCGTCACGACCATACCACCGGGGCGCAATACCGCGAGCATATGCTGCACGAACATCAAATCAGCTTTTTTGCCTCCTTCGGGACAAAACCCGAAACGAAACCGCTCGGAAAAAAGCAATCCTTCTCGCGCGTAGTTTTGCGAAAAAGGCGGATTCGTGATCACCCGATCGAAACGTATCAATTCGCCGCCTTCCACGTGTTGCGGACGCATCAACGTATCTTCGTTGCGGATGTCGGCATCGGGAATGCCGTGCAGCAACATATTCATTTTGGAGATGGACCAGACGCCACCATTGGATTCTTGGCCAAAAAGACGCAAATTGCGAGGATCCTTGCCGTGTTCTTCCAAGTGTTCGCGAGCGAGAATCAGCATACCGCCCGATCCCGAGCAAGGATCGTACACGTCCATGCCTTCTTGCGGCTGGGCAATACGCACCATCAAACGCACGACCGAGCGCGGCGTATAAAACTCGCCGCCCTTTTTGCCTGCGGAATCAGCAAAATCGCCAATCAGGTATTCGTACGCGGCGCCGAGTAAATCAGGAAACTCGAAATCGTCGTTGCGCAGACGGTACTTCGAGAAATGCGTGATGAGGTCGCGTAGATTCTTGTCGGGGATTTTGGATTGGCCGACTTTGCGATTGAAGTCGATATGCTGAAGCACCCCGTCGAGCACTTTGTTATGGTCTTCGAGAACGCCGAGC
>JANORL010000959.1:0-2975 GCA_031415295.1 Polyangiaceae bacterium
GAACGCGCCCAATGCGGCGGCGTTCGTCCCTGAGTTCGGCATCTTCAGCGTCATCGAGTTCGTCGGGCCAAAGCAGTTCGGGTGGAACGGCGAAACTCGTCATCAACGAGATACAAGACCGACGATTGGGTCGAAATCATCAACATTGGTGATGGAGTGGCAGATTTGTCAGGAATGGGTTTGGCAGATCAAGACACCGACGTTACGCCGATCTGTGCTTGGAAGGCGTCCGTTGAGGTGTCAGGTGACATCAGCATGCCGACACTTCGTACCACGTTTCAGGGGTAACGTAATGGGTTGGCACAGCGGGTTCGCTGACGATTAGCGCACGACTTCTTCGAGCGAGTTGGCGAAGAGCAGTTTGTCTGCAAACCGTTCGAGCGTTTCCGAGTCGGCGGCCTGTACGCGACTGAGCACGGCATCAGGAAGCTCGCCGAACTTTCGTCGGAGCTGGTGAAGCACCATGTTGCGGCGGCCTTTGAGCTCGCCTCTGAGTTCGCCTCTGAGTTCGCCTCTGAGTTCACCTCTGAGTTCACCTCTGCGCTCGCCTTTGAGTTCGCCTCTGAGTTCACCTTGCAGTTCGGCTTGCCGCTGGAACATCTCGAAGGCTTCTTGCGTGTTCATCAGAAACTCCTTGTCCACTTGTGAAACAGGTTCGGCTGCCGCCTCGAAACGGAACCGTACCAGAATTGGAAGCGCGACGCATCGTTCGAAATCGTTTTCAGACAATGCCTTCAGATCCGCGACAGCGCGCCGAAGCGTGCGTCCACGTCCCATGAGTCGCAAGAGCAAGGTCGACCGTAGTTCGGGCAGTTCGCTCGCTACGATGATCGACGTTGCGAGTACCTGCGGCAAACGATAAACACCACGAGGCCATCCCTCGGCTGGATGTCCACCACACGCATCGAGGGCACTTGACGGTTTGCCCGAAGAAATGATCCATTCGTGGGGCAATTCGGGTGGACCTTGTTTATTGCGAACGATGTGCCGCAAATTGAGATGCTTGCGCACGCAATCACCTACTTCGATGGTATCGGGCGTCGTCGAAAAGAACTCGAATGAACACGAGCGCTTTGTCATGCGCCCGAGCAAGGTCCCGGCAACGGGTGGCGTCGCATGCGGGTTTGGCACGAAATAACCATCGGCATTTTGAGGATCGGGACTGACCTCGAATTCAGTCGTGAAGCTTCCGCCATCTTGCAGCACGGCGCGCATGATTTGCTTGCTGGTTTGGTCGTAACGCGTGTGCATGTGCGCCAAACCTACTGAGCCACATCGGGTCTGTCAAGGAAATAAAATACCAAGACGCACCATTGCGTGATTCGCGCAGGTCGCAAGGTGAACTAGCACGGGGGATGGGTATGTTTTTTCAGCGTCTCAATGCCCTTTACGCGGGCGTGCCCGTTGCGGGGGACCCCCCCATAGGCGTTAAGATAAGATTCCTTCATGCGATTTCGTCGCCCCGCGCGGGGTTAAAACCCCGCGCGTGCGTGCGGACAGAGCTTATCTTAACGCCTATGGGAGACCCCCCCTCGGGACCCCTCGCAACAGGCTTGTTTTGTAGGCTCATAAATCTGGAAACGCCAACCTCGCCTCAACAGCGAACTCAACGGCTCAGATCACCACCCCGCAACGGGTGCTCAAACGTGCCTTTCCCTCGCCATATCGCGAGCTTGGCACAAAGCGCTAACCTCCCCCTGTTTTGCCTACTGTACGAGGTTAGCGTTTTCCTGTTTTCACAGACCAATTCGGCCGGTCGCGCACCGTCCAGTCACAGTCTCGCCCAGAATCACATCTTTGTAAACAAAAATCGTCCGCGCCTACTCCACCACGCTCGATCGGCTCGATTTATCGTACTTTCCACGCAACCACCCTCTTCGCCAAACATCGGAACCAGCACTTGCCCACTCGAAACGCTCCATGACGAAGCACCTCGGGCTGGCTCGTTTCAGAGGTATCCCGGATGAACCCTCAACGTATCGAAGAATTCCGCAAAAAACTGCGCGAAGGACGACCCGTGGAAGTCGCTGGAGGCGTGGTTCGCGTCGACGGTGTTCCCGCCGATCCTACTGCACCCCATCCTGCGCCGCCAAACCCCGCGGCAAACCAAGGCGTTCAGGTCAAACCTCATGAATGGGGATCGCCGTGAACGAACAGTTTTACGCTGACTCCCAAGGCGAACGACGCGCAATGCAAGAACAACGCGTCCTCGCCACCCAATACCCCGGATTCGAAATGGACGTGGATGATGACGGTACGCCCTACGTTCACGGATGGATCGGCCCCAATGCTTCGCTTAAAGGTCGCTACCACCTCTTGCTGCTCTTGCCGCCCGGATACGGTCGCGGCGTCATGCCCATCGCGCACATGCTCGAGCCGGAATTACGCCCTGGAACGCCCCATCGATATCAAGATGGCGCACTTTGCTTGGACCACTCCGGCGCATTCTCGAACAAATCCACCATCGTGACCTTTCTCGCTTGGGTCAGCGTGTGGCTCGTTATGTACGAAGATTGGCTCGATACCGGAAACCCCTGGTGAGGAGTTCCAAACCATGAATGTTCTCATGACCGAAGAAACCTTTCAGGCAATTTCCGATGCCGTCGTCGAAGGAAAACGACGCAGTATGGAACTCGGCGGATCCATTGCCGCACTCGAAACCAAAGATCAATTGATCGTCGCGTATGCCGTGCCTACAGGACCACAAGCCGACCAGAGTTACGCACACCTGCGCACCGATGCCGATTATCAAAATGATGCGCTTGCCGCCATTCGTAGTCAAATACCCGAATTGACTTACGTCGGCGATTGGCACGTCCACCCCATGTGGCTTCCGACATTGTCTGGAACCGATCGGCACACGGCCGAACGCATTCTGCGCGAAGAAGGTGCGTCGCGCTCGTCTTTGCTGCTCCTGCTTGGCACGGTTGCTCCTCCGGCGGATCCCGTCGTCATTGGCTTCATCGCCCGATTAA
>JANORL010000960.1:0-4129 GCA_031415295.1 Polyangiaceae bacterium
CGCGTCGGCATCATCGACCAGCTGGCCGTCGGCATCTCCCTCGAGTCGAAAAGCCAAACACGTTTGGCCGGACAAGGGTGTTCGTAATTCGGTCATGGCTGGCGTCTCGAGTGCTGCCCGTTCGACTGCATCGAGCGCTGCCGCACGTCCCACGATCTCCTCGCGATCTCGCACGAACGTTTCCATATACGTTTCATTTTGCACGGGCGGCGGCGTCGAGTCGTAGCCGAAGAGGTTCGGCGGTTTGGCGAAAAACTCCTGGGCCTTCTCAATGAACCACCCCAGCACGCTTATAAAAAGGGCCAAGACGAATACACCTATGAAATCAACGATCGCCAACATAAATATCGACTGGCCAAATTCCCTGAAACTCGATGTTTTTACAAAGTGTTCATTACCAAATATTTCAGCAAGGGTCTGCGCCCCGAGGAAGAGCAAGGTAACGAATATCGTCAAACGCGTGGATTCCTCGATATGTTTCGTTATGAATGAACCGAGGTACTCCCATAAGCGGTGCATCGGATGGAGCGTTTGCGTCGCGGACGACCGCGGAGCCAGCTCGATGGTCACCCGTAAAACGCGTCGCGGCCGATCGACGATAAATTCTAGAATGAATCGAATGACGCTGATCACGCCGAACCAGAGTGCGAGCGGAATAGCGATCACTAGGCTCGCGCCGATGCATGTGCCCATGCTGCCAAGCACGTACATGAGGACATCGAGAGCACTTTGGGGCGGCCAGCCCTCTTTTAATAGGAGCGTTCCCGTCCACGCGACGACCCCGATTGCAGGAATACAAGGCAACACAATGAGCCACTTGGCGAGCCAGGCAATGCGTGACGTACGTTGAATCTGACGTGTGGCATCGGCGACGCTCAATGCTGCCGCAAGACAAACGGGGCAATGCATAAGGAGCGCCGAAAAACGCAGTCGACACATCGCACAACCGCGAGTCAAATCACGACGCATGTTTTACCTCAATCGTCGCGTCTCTCCTGGATCCAAAATCCACAAGTTTTCTTCCCTTCCTCCCTCGCGCGCCCACGCACTTCGCGCTCGTTCAGGAGGCGCCCCAATCGGCTCGTCCGTCAATTTGAACGTCCCCCAATGCATCGCGACGAAATTCTTCGCGCCAAGTAATCGAGCCGCCGCAGCCGCTTCGTCCGGATTCATGTGTTGCGGCTCCATGAACCAGCGCGGTTCATAAGCACCAATCGGAAGCATCGCCCAATCAATCCCACCCGATCGTTTCCCGATTTCCTCGAATTTATCCCAAAATGCCGTATCTCCGGAATGATACGCCGTGCCTTCGGCAGATCGAATCACGTAACCACCCCAAAGTCCTTCATTACGATCCCACGGCCAGTGCATCGACCAATGTCGCGACGGCACGAGCATCACCTCCACCGAACCAATACTCGTCGTTTCCCACCAATCGAGTTCAACAATCTTCGCAGACTTCACCATTGACGAAATAATCCGTCCATTCCCTTGCGGAACGACGTACGTCGGCCCATTACCGAGCCGCTTGATGCTCCACGGATCAAGATGATCGCGATGGTTATGCGTCACGAGCACGATATCAATGGGCGGCAATTCGTGGATCGCAATACCCGGAGCGGAAATCCGTTCAATCAGTCCCACGCGATGACCCAGAACGGGATCGGTCAGGATTCGTTTTCCACCCAGCGTCAGAAGAAAACTCGCATGCCCGATCCACAACAAACTCGGATCGGCACTCGCGATGATGTCCTTGTCGTACGGTCGCGTCGTGGGCCCAGTTGTTTCATCTTTTGCAGGTCGCGATCCTTTGAGCGGTTCAACGACACGCCAACGAAACATGTCAGCGACGCCTCGCGCTGGCTGTGTCGCAAGATGCGTGAACTTGCCCATCGGAAAAACCTTTCGCTCGTCAGTTCACGACACGCAAACTTTTGCCCACGAGTACTTCGTTGTGGCTGCCCATTCGGTATCCGCCGAGGTCCAGCGTCACATAACGAAATCCATGCTTCTTGCCCGCCACAACGATCGCGTCGCGTGCAGCCGGATCCGTTGCACGCGCGATCTCGTCGAGTGACAGTTCGATGCGCGCAAGCTCGCCGTGGTAACGCACGCGCACTTGTCGAAAGCCAAGCGACTTCAGTGACGCTTCGAAGCCGCCGATCTGATCCAGTCGCTCGCGCGTCACGCTCGTGCCGTACGGAATGCGACTCGACAAACACGCTGCTGCCGGCTTGTTCCATACGGGCAAACCCATCGCTTCCGCGCCTGCTCGCACGTCGTCCTTGGTAAAACCCAACTCGACCAGTGGACTGGCCACGCCTGCATTCTTCGCAGCTTCGATCCCTGGACGATAGTCACCGAGGTCATCTTGATTCACTCCGTTCAAGATTGTGCCCAGACCCCACTCGACACGCTTTTCCGAAGCGATGCGGTACAGCTCGCTCTTGCAGTGAAAACATCGATCCGGGTTGTTCGCGACGTACGATGGATCGTCCATCTCGCGTGACTCGACGAGCCGATGATCAGCTCCGATGCTCCTGGCAATCTCGATGGCTTCTTCTCGTTCACGCGGAGGAAGACTTGGCGAAACCGCAGTCATTCCGACAGCACGAGGTCCGAGAACTTCGTGTGCGACGGCCAAGACAAACGCACTATCCACGCCGCCGGAATAACACACGAGCACGGATCCGAGTTCTGCGACACGTGCCCGCAAACGAGCGAGTTTGTCTTGAATAACAGCCGATTCAGGCATGGGCCAAGGATGGATCACAAGGGGCCCAAGTGGTAGCGCCGCTCAACTCTCTTTGATTTCTGTTGCTGCGACCGGTGCCGCCGGTGCATCCGCTGCGTCCGCTGCTGGCGGTGGCGCAGGCGTCTTCGGCTTGTACTCGAACACCTGCACGTTCGGTTCAAGCAGTCGAAAACACCCTTTGGCTACGTCGTCCCCCATTTGACCCGTGATCACGGCAATCCAATGAGGGAACCCGCGCGACGCTTCTTCCATGCGTGTCCACAAACGTGGGCGCATCGCGATGATCGCGCTACGTGGCCCTAGTTCGACTTGAAACTCTTTCCAGCCGTTTTTCGTCGTCGTTACTTCCGACGGCAGCTGGTTAATTTTGATCGTGACTTCCAACTTACCAGATAACGCCATGCCAGCCTCCGCACGCATCGCCGACGGTGCATGGAAGAGCCGCGAAATACAAGCTCCGCCCTCTGTCTTTCAAAGGGTTCACGACCCACTTGCGGAACACGCCCAGAATGAGCCACGCTGGCGTCGCTCATGAACCGCAATTTCGCCCGCCACGCCCGCTCGCTCCTCGTGACTTCGTTCGCCCTTGCGGCGCTCGCGACCTTGGGTTGCTCGGACAATCGTTTGCCTCCCGTGCCTGTGCCGAAGGGGGAGATGAACGCGAAAGTGCCCAAGTGGTATCCCGAAAAAGAGTGGACCGCGAAAGGGGGTGAAAGCCAGATTTTCATCCAAGGCAAGATCGTTTTCGAGACGGGCAGCGCAACGATCCAGAAGTTTGGCGAGAGCGAGAAAGTGTTGAAAGAGCTGCTCAAGTTCTTGACCGAACATGCGGAAGTCACGCGTGTACGCGTTGAAGGGCACACCGATGATCGCGGCGATGATGGCAAAAATGAAACACTCAGTGCGCAACGATCTCTTTCGGTATGCAACTGGCTCGTCGACCACGACGTGAGTCACTTGCGGCTGTTGGCGGTCGGGTTTGGCGAAAGGAAACCTTTGGGCCCCAACGAACTCGCCGAAGGTCGTGCCGAGAACCGACGCACCGCGTTTCATGTGGCTGAAGTCGACGGCAAAGCGTACTTGGGCCAAGACCCAACAGGTGGCGGTCTCGTGATCGATGTTCCAAGCCTCGAAGAACGCAAACGCGAAGAAGAAGAGCGCAAGAAGGGTCCGCAACGAGCCGTCATACCGACGCTGAAGTTCAAGGCGACCGGCAACGAAGTGAAGAAGGTCAAGGACCAGAAGATGCAGCTCGATCCGACGCAAGGTAAGCCAACGCCGTGAGAGTGTTCCGCAGGCTGCTGCGCGGTGCGAATAGTCGGTCGGGCATACAAAGCGTACGTTGTTAGCTTCCGTCGGCCACCCAAGCGTAGC
>JANORL010000961.1:0-1836 GCA_031415295.1 Polyangiaceae bacterium
GGATTACGGTAGAATCGGCAACACCTGTGGAATCTGCACCAACCACGTCAATGATGTCGAGCAGTCCGGGATCGGGCGGTTCACCATAATGGAACCCGGCGTAAGAAAAATCTTGCAAAGAGCGATTCGATGCATCCGCAAACGCGGGTGTCCAGTCATCAGGATACAAGCTGCTGCGCCAAGGCCCGACACTTCCACCGGATCCACCGCCGCCAGAAGAAGATGAGCTCGAGCTGGGTGGGGTTTGTCCGCAACCAAGGACGAGGGCCAGCGTGAATGCGAAAATGGTGGGGGGCGAGTGTTTCATGGTGGAGAGGGATTGGAAACGTTTGACGGGAGCCAGGACCAAGCGTCGGGATTCCATGTGCCGGTCAACCCAGCGAGAATTGGATTGAGGAAAGTGCTTGCACGTAGGAAAACGTCAGCGAGCGTGAGCCACGGGAGGGAATTTTCGCGGGCTATACGTGCATAACCATTCGCCCAACGCACGGGAGGTGGCGGTAGCACTTCGGGAATGGAGTGGCTCGCACGATGCTGGAAGGTTTCGGCAATTGCGCGTCGCAATTCGTCGCTATGAAATACCACGGACGAAGCAAGAACGACGATATCAGGCAAATCTTTGATGCGAGAATTCTCGGTTGGTCGTGGCAGTGTATACGCGTGGATTTTTTCCGCGAGGTGCACTTCACGTGCGTAGACGCGCAACGACAAGGGCGGAAGGTCCGCAAACGAAAAAATGTCATTGGCGACAAACTTCAATGGTGCAATCGCCATACGATCGCCAAAAGCGATATCAACACCGAATCGATCGCCATAGATCTTGCCAGCCAGCCGAGCTTCTGCCTGGAAACGAAAGCCATCATAAACGACGCCGAGACCTTCAATGGTGGGCGATGTAGCATGTGGCAATATCTCGAACGTCATGAAGTCGCCAAGATCGAGCTGTCCCGCACGTAGCAATTCGAATTGAAGCCCTTCCGATGAGCCATAAAACGCGAGATCCACATCGCGCGTCATACGTGCTTGGGCGAGGAGCAATTCGAGGGCCACACCGCCCTTGAGCACGGCGCGATCACCGAAGTGTTGAACGATTCGCGCGAGAAAGCGATCGAATACAGCTCGTTGCCGAACACGCGAAATGTTCTGGCCGAGTTCAGTGGCATTTTTCTTGAGCCGTGCTTCGAGGGCTTGTTTAAAGGCCTCGGCATTGGCATAACGCCTTTGGTTCATGCGGACTTGGCTTTGCGTGCTTGGAGAGATTGAAGTTCGGCGGGGCTCAACATCCCGCGCCCATAAGCGTCCGACAATGCTTGTTCGAGAATGTCCGGGGGAAGGACGTCATCAATGCAATCAACAAGCGTGCGTAATGGTTTTGTAAATGGCACCGGGCCCATCCAGCTCTTTTCGGCATCCGTCACGATTCCTTCATACACGACGGTATTCGCCGCGAGCGCCATTCCCTCGACGGGTTTCCATCCCGGCGGCACGGTAATGTGCTGACGAACGGGCAGAATGTCGGAAAGCACGTGCAAGGAGAGCGCAGTGTCGTGTGAAAAGACGCCTTGTTTTTCCGTTTGCAGCCAGGTGATGACGAGATCTTCGCGGTCGGACGCGGGATCTAGAACGAACCGGTACACGCGATCGGCGCAACGTTCGACGCGTTCGTGAATTTGCAATTGCTCGGCGGAGGAAAAACCCGCCTTTAAGGCTTGAGCGAGCGTGAAATAACCGGATTGCGTTGCGGCGAGATCTTGGAGGCGATCACGGGGCGGAGGCCAATCGAGGAATTCGGTGGTAACTTGAACATTTGCAACTTCGACCGGTACAGGCCTCCCG
>JANORL010000962.1:0-1835 GCA_031415295.1 Polyangiaceae bacterium
GAGCTGCGGCGTGGTTCACGTTGACGCGTTCGCCGTGCAGGTCGACAAAGACGAAGTCGTTGGTGGAGAGGCCGTGCTCGGCGAGGAAGGTGCGCCATGCTCGGAGCCCGCCTGCGACGCCTGGTGACAACGCCCACGCGCGTGGGTCGTTGGTCTTGTTGACGTCGAGAACGACGCTGCCGCGATCGAGATCAAAGTCGCTCCACGTGAAGCGCGCGGCTTCGTTTACCCGCGGACCTTCGCGATGAAGGAAGCCGTAGAAAACGCGGTACTCGACGGGGACGGCGTCGGATGCGATGAGCGTGGCGTCTTCGTCGGGATAGACCCAACCCTTTGCTTTGCCGGGTCCGATTTTGGGGAGGAAGCCAGATGGCAATGGGTTTGTCGCGATGAGTTGCAACGGAAAAACCGCCATCTTGCAAATGCGATTCAGGATCTGCGCGACGTGCCGGCGAGTGGCCACTGCATTGTCGGTGGTCATGCCGCGCATGACGATGCGCGCGTGATCGAGCGTAAACGCGTCAATCGGAATTTCGCCAACGACGGGGTAGACGTAGTTTTCGAGGCGGCCTATATCGTGGCCGACGGACGATTTAATGCGCACGTGATCCGGATAATCGCGCGCAAGGTCGCCACGCGTCCAAGCGTCGCCGAGTTCGCGAATGGTCGGCATTGCGGCATTCGGCGCGCGACCCAGACAAACGAGGTCAACATTGCGAAGGACCTGGTCGAGCGCTTTGGCGTCGGCAGCGCTGGCAGCGGCATCGAGGTACGTGCGCGCCACATCAAGGCGCCCAGCTCTGCGAAGTTTGTCGGCAATTTCGGAAAGAGCGGCGGCGCGGGCGTCGGCCTCGGATTTGGTTTGGCAGGTCGGAAGGGCAATGGCGGGACGGTCGGATGAGTCTGTCAGCGTGATCCGAGCGAACCAGCGGCCGGAGGAAAAAAAACGGTGCCGGAACGGGGGCGGGGCATCAGGCTCCCACACTTCGTCGTATCTGGGCAAAAAGTCAAGTCCGTTGGACCGGTCCATGTTGCAGCAACTTGATGGTCCTCAAACGGTATTCTGCAAATGGGGTTCAAGTGGAGCCTTTTCAGGGCTAAATCTTTGGCTTCGGCAGCCACTTTGGAGCCAATCCCCGAATTATTGTACAAATTGTATTTATCGCCTTCGGTATGCTTTCAGGCTCATCCCAATTCACTTCCACAACCTGAACATTTAGCTGGTAATTCTTGAAGAAGGTGTCAAGAAATTCTCTCGCCTTCTTTCGCATTTCCCCTGATACGTAAGTCGTCGGAGTGCTGTAATCGTCGTCGAGGCGCCGTATGTCGAAAATTATGTCGAACTGCTGCGCATGCTCGGCAATTTTCGGCGCAAGTGCCTGATATAGATCCTCGTAGTTACGTGCACGCAGATAGCATAGATTGTCGATCGTTGTCCGATCGTAAATTGTCACAGCACCACTGTCGAGCGTCAATTCTTTCTGGTATTGTTCCCAAAGCATCGCATAATTGCGCTCCATCGATATTCCGGTGCCTTCACCCCGAAACACATCAAGCACGAGATGTGCTGGCAATTGGGATGTAATTTCCTTGTGGACAGAGCCGGCTATCGTGGTTTTACCGGCATTGTTTGCACCACTGATACCAATTCGAATTGAGCGATTTGCCGCGGAATGAAGCATCTGTATTAGAGACGTTACCGATTCACCGACTATGTTTGATTCTGAGCCGAACTCGCGCCACATGAACCGATGCTCTGCTCTCTTTACATCTGAACCGACGTTTTCCAACCGGGTAAACGTAAATACTCGACGAGAGTCATCGCTGGTATGATC
>JANORL010000963.1:0-1941 GCA_031415295.1 Polyangiaceae bacterium
GGAATGGGCGGCGCCGGTGGAAAAGGCGGGACAGGCGGTGGGAGCGGAATGGGCGGAATGGGCGGAATGGCGTCTTCGAGCAGCTCCAGCAGCGCGAGCAGCTCCGGCAGCTCCAGCAGCAGCGGTGGAATGCCGTTGATCCATGGTTGTGCGCAATCGACAGCAGACGACTTGACAGCGATGGCGACGGTAACGATTCAATTTCCGGCTTTGTCGTACACGCCTGCCTGCATTCGCGTAAAAGCGGGAACGATGGTGACGTTCGAAGGCGGATTCGCGTCGCATCCGCTCCAGGGAGGAACCGTGACAAACGGTATTCCCACGGCGGATCCGAATAGTCCAATAACCCTGACAAACTCGGGCACGAGCGCGATGTTCACACTGAGTAATGCCGGTACGGTGCCGTATTATTGTACCAACCACGCGGCGTCGGGCATGAATGGCGCCATTTTCGTCGAACCGTGAGAGGATGTTCATCAGGCGTCGCGAGCGTTGTGATGCTAGTGAGGACGACGGAAGCGTACATCGTACGCTGAGTAAGTCCGACCGACGCAGTGCAACGCGCAGCAGCCTGATGAACACCCTCTCAGGCTTCCTTTGCGATAAGTGACGTTCAACCGTTACCATCCGCTTCGTTACGGCACCGAGCCGTGCACGCGAACCTCATGAGCGCAACCCACAACGCCCCGCCGCTGCTCGTCGTCGACGATGCACTCTTCGACGAACATCGGCCTCGAGGTTACCACCCCGAGCGGCCCGAACGCCTTCAAGCCGCTCGCAGTGCGCTCGATCGTTGCGCTTCCGAAGGACTTCAGACGAAAAAAGTCGACAGCCGTGACGCCACCGACGAACAACTCGCAGCCGTTCACGACCTCGCCTACATCGACTCGCTCGCGCCTTTGGCTGGTCATTACGCATCGCTCGACCCCGACACTTATCTAGCTCCGTTGTCCGTCGCCGCTGCACGACGCGCAGCTGGCTCATCGATCGCTCTCGTCGACGCGCTGCTCGAAAGCACTCCGACAAACGATGCTGCAACGCGCCAACCGGTGACGGGTTTGGCACTGCTTCGTCCGCCGGGTCATCACGCGACGCGTAGCCGAGGGATGGGGTTTTGCTTGTTCAACAACGTCGCAGTGGCCGCTGCCCATGCATTTACGAAAGGTTTGTCTCGGGTAGCCATCATCGATTGGGACGTTCATCACGGCAATGGGACACAGGACATTTTCTGGTCCGACCCGCGTGTGCTCTACATGTCGCTGCATCAATTCCCGTTTTATCCGGGCACGGGTGCTCTCCAGGAAACAGGCGGCGCCAACGCACCAGGACACTCGGTCAACGTACCGCTTTCCGCAGGAGCTGGCGACGCGGTGTACACCGAAGCATTTCGGCGCGTCGTCACACCGATCCTCGACGAGTTTGCCCCGGAACTCGTGCTCATCTCGGCTG
This sequence comes from Polyangiaceae bacterium, assembly GCA_031415295.1. Taxonomy (GTDB): domain Bacteria; phylum Myxococcota_A; class Polyangia; order Polyangiales; family Polyangiaceae; genus Polyangium. The sequence continues at coordinate 1,450 of JANORL010000963.1, forward strand.
GCTTCGACGCGCACCGCCGCGATCCGCTCGCAGAAATGTGCGTAACAGACGAGGGGTACGCGATCATGGCGACGGCCGTGACGCAGATTGCCCTCCGTCACGCCCAAGGACGCATCGGATTTTTCCTCGAAGGTGGGTACGACCTGACCGCTTTATCGAGTTCCTTGGCGTCGGTGCTTCTCGCATCAGTGGCCACGGCCTCCGCTGATGCGCTCATGCCGTCGTTCGCCCCGATGTCGTTCCGCCACGAAGATGAACTTACGCGCGCGCGTAAAGCAGCCGCCGCCAACTGGCGCAACATCTGATGCACAGAACCGTTGCACGTCTCAAAAATCCATGTATGCTCCGCGCCCCGATGCACTCGAAAGAGTGATGTCACGGTGGGTATAGCTCAGTTGGTAGAGCACTGGTTTGTGGTACCGGTTGTCGCGGGTTCGAGCCCCGTTACTCACCCTAAGATTCGCTCACTCGGGGTTTCACCCCGTAGCCCAC
>JANORL010000964.1:0-18999 GCA_031415295.1 Polyangiaceae bacterium
TTGCCGCACGCGGTTTCACGATCACGCATCGCCGCATGATTGAAGGCGATGGTGGCGGATCGGTGTTCGAAGTGCTCACGTTGTCGACGTGCGCTGGCGATGGAGGGGCCAACTGATGACGGAGCCCGCGAACATTCCTTCGACCTCAAACGATACCGAACCGGGCAAACGCACGCTGCTCGCGATCTTTGGTGCGTTCGCGGCATTAACGGTGATCGTCGTGTGCGTCTCTCTTGGTGCGCGACTTCTTCCCACGAAGCGACCGAAGGATGCGCATCGATCGACGCCTGCACCAGCATTGTCCGTGGCGCCGCGCGAAGAGCAGGTGGATCCACGGATCGCTACGTTTCTCGGGCCACTCGCGATCGAGCGGCGTTTCGAGAGCTGGCGCATAACGCGCATCGATCCGCTGCAATTTGGTCGAATGACGTTCGAGATTGAAGGAACGACGGGTGGTTCTTTCATGATTGACGTGCACGCACGAAATCCGAATGCACCTCCACCGATTGCGGAAACGTCGAATTTGGCCCTGTATTTGCGCACCAACCAACGAGGTGGCCAAACGCCGGAAGCGTTTGTCCGAGCCTGCGACGCGTTTGCGCGTGCGCTGCGGGCACGTGAGGACGCGGGACATGCGCCACCGTCGCTGGAAAGCCTCACACCGCGGTAGCGATCGGCCGTGGTAGGCTGCGTCGAATGATGGGTCGCGACAGCGCAGTACCGAGCGTGTTCGAGGCTTGGGCGGTGCTCCGCGTGCGGCAATGGCTTGTATTCGCCCCGTTACCGGCGGCGGGTATCGTGCGTCTCGACGAACTGCACGGAGACCGTCTTTGGCAGCTCATTGGCGCCACGATCGTGAGTGGTTTGTCGTTGGCATACGCGTATGGGCTCAATGCGATTTTTGATCGTGGCAGCGATGAAGATCCGAACAAAAATGTGCTTGCAGGGCGGGACCGAGTACCGTTTTCGGTGATTGCATCGGTAATCGCGACGGGGCTCTTGGCGCTTTGTGGAGCGATCATTCTCGGAAATATCACTCTGTGGGCCATTGCAACGTCCATCGGGGCGGGCACGATGTACAGTGCGGGGCCGCGATTGAAGCGTTTTCCGGGCTGGGGCTTATTCGGCAATCTGATGATTTTTGCACCGCTCATGGCGTCGGCTCTCCATGCGGATTCCATACCGGCTGGTTTCCCCACTCTTTTTGTTGTATTTGCATTACTCGTGACGCAAAACCAACTCATGCATGAAGAGACGGATGCATTGGAAGATGCGGCTGCAGGGGCTTGGACGACGGCGCGTAGGCTCGGTCCACGAGGCACGCGAATGGCGTTAGGGGTGCTTGGGTTAGGAATTGCGGGAGCCGCTGCGCTTGCTCCGTCTACGATGGCCCGCGTGGCTTGTGTGGTGATGGCGGCATTGTCAGTCTTGATTGCGCATTACGTGGAACCCGCCAAAAGCAGGCGACTGGCGCACCGGTATCTTTCCGCAATTATGGGCGTGATGCTCTTTTTTGCGCTCACGCACGCCTGATCCGCCTAAGATCCAACAAAAAATTGTGTTTCGACCGCATCGAGGTCGAAACATACACGGGTCAAGGGGCATTGCTCCTTGCGGGGTCAAGGGCGAGGAGCCCTTGTTCTCGTTGCAAATCAATGCCAGGAACGAACGTGAGCCATTTTGAATCAATCAGGTTGTCTGTGTCGAGGGACTAGGTTTCTCAGCGGATGAAGCGCCCGACGTTTGTCCGACGTAGTGCAATATCGAGGGCGGAAAAAAGCACGCTAGGGTCGAAATCGAGGATGTGATTGACTTCGTGCGTGGGCACGCAGGAACATCCCGGCCCCGTTGGCGCGGATAATTCGTGAAAAGCGCGAAGAAATCCGCTCTTTCGGCCGTTGCCTCGGGTTACTTGCTGCTGCGTGAACAAACACGACGCGACCGTACCGTCGGAAAAGACGTAGCCATAATAATGTCCCGCCCAGCAATCGTCACACGTGCCCAAATAACGCTGTTGACGCTGCAGTTCCAGAATCGTGCGCGCATTCCCTACAGGTTTTCCTTCAGCTTTACGCGCGAGCAACAAATCGGCCAATGCCGTGACACGGCTATCGGAAAGCCGTGGAGCGACTGGCAATGCGACGTCGAATTCCGCCTGATGTTCAATTTGGAAAAACGCCTGAAAATCATATTTGCTCGCGATTTCCAACACGTGATCTACATTGTCCGCACCGGATGGCGTGACGACCGTCATCGTCACCAGCGGTACGCCCCGTTGTTTGAGAAGTTCGATGGCTTCAATGACTCGTGCATACGAACCTCGATGGCGTTGTTTGTCGTGAATGTGCTCGGGGCCATCGAGCGTAATGCATACCAAATCGAGCAGGGCGACGTCTTCGATTCGTGCCGGAATGAGCCAACCATTGGTATTCATGGATGCATGTATGCCGCGCGCGCGCAAATACCGAATGATCTCACCCGCGTCTTTTCGCAATAGGGGCTCACCACCCATCAAACTGACGCGACCCATGCCCCCATCGGTGAATTCATCAATGGCCGAAAACCACTCTTGCGTGGTCATCTCGTCGCGCTCTTGCAGAGGTATGTGGCAATATTCGCAACGAAAATTGCAGCGGTTGGTGAGCGACAGCGTCATCTGGAACGGGCTTTTTCGTTCGCGCAGCCGCCGCATGCCGAGCTGTACCACAGGAAGCGCTCGCCGAATCATTGACGCGACACGCGTAACCCTGTCTTCAGCTACGACCATATCGGCACCTTACCCGACTCGTGCAGCCATTGTCAATGAGTTGCGTGCGAGCCACGGGGCATAACTCCGGGTCGTCTTCCGACGAGCAGTTCATCACCGCGTGGGAGCCTTGACCCCTACGTCGATTTTTTCCACCAACCCCTTTTCCACCGCAGCCCGCGACAAACGTATTTCCAGGCGTCGCACGCTTTGTCGTTTCGGACCGCCAAGCACGCCAAGCTGCCCGAGACGAGCGGCCTTGGCGTCTCCCAATTTGGCCTGCGGCATCTCGAAAGGCTCGAGGATCAATAGCAATCCAAATCGATAACGTGGTCCCGCGTAAAACTTCACCAATGCGCAAAGCGGTCCGAGCGCATCACCACCGGGCAAAAACCGCAAATACATATCGAGTTTCATGGGACCAACGCGTAAATTGAATGCCGATTCCTGGTCCCAAAAACGAGCACCCAACACCGTGTCTCGTCCCAATGCGCGGTTTCGCCCCGATTTTCCAATCGCCGTACGATCGCTCGATTCAATCGGGTGAAACGAACCCGTGAGCGAAACACCTTCGATAGATACTCCAAAATGATGGCGCAAAATCGCCACCAATCCTTCGAGCGATCGTGCGTCTTGCCCAAGCGTGAGGGTATGCGTCAAAAGCGCTCGATCGCTGACCCCAAGACGATTCTTCAGTTCTGGAAACCCTAGTCCCAACAGCGCAAAAAGATGCCCCGCCGCGGAATCCTCTTCGGGCGAAGTTACACCCAGTCCAATACGATGTTTTTTACGAATGCGATAAACGAACGAAATCAATCGGTGATTAAAAATGTCCAGGAAATCACGCGCCGCCGTATCGCTACGAACCGTTCGTTGAAAAATCAATTCGACGAAGGGTTGTGGCAGTGGCCCCAGCGCGCCGGCAAGCCCCAAGAAGTTGACCATCATCCGCGTCGGTTCAGTGGGCGATAGCCCTCGACGAACCCGCTGAATGTCGGTCTCGGGAAATGACAACGACACGTTCGAATTAAAACGAACCGCTTCGTGCCCGGGATCCGCTCCTTCCCCGAGAGGCGTTGTGTCCGAGCGTAAACGCTCCAAAAGCGACACGGCTTGGAAAAAGTCGAATACGTGCCCTTCGTCGAAGAGCCACGCCGCTACAGAAGGGCTTTTTCGCCAGCCGTGGGGGGCCATCGTTTCCACTCCTCGTCGCGGGACGAGCGTCTAAGCACGAGTTCCGTGAAACTATTGATATGCGCTTGAAGCGCGAAATAACGACTCAATACCGATGCAAACAACACCGGACTAGAACCGGCAAAACTACCGTCGTCGAGGGTCAGCGTGATTTCGAGTCCCCGCGTATGTCCACGCCACGCATCCGATCCCATACGACGCGTCACCACGCGACTTGATACCGATGCAATCGCATCGACTTGTCGTTCGGCTTCAGGGGCGTCACCAAAAACATATCCGCGCAACATTTCGCGCAGAGCCGCAGCGCCCATTCGGTTGTCGCTAATGGATAGATGATTCTGCGTCAGATTCGACACAAGGCGCCAAAGCGCTTCGCCTCCGAGCGGTGAAGAACGTTGCGGCGTGGGTTTGGAAATGCAAACAATCTTCGTCGCCGGCACCGGCCGTTCGGGTGATAGCCGCGTATCTTTGCCAACTTCGCCTGCTAGATCCCGATTTGTGCACAACACATTCGCGTACACCGTTTCCGACGGTGGTCGCGTCGGGACAAATTCGGTATTGACAAACGTCAAGAAAACATCGGTCCCTGGCAAGTCCTTGCGCCCCGTCGCCACTCGACGAAGATGCCAAAATGCCCGCGGCGCTTCTTCGGGTCGATGATGCACGAATGAGAAGAATGGCGCGTAATCAATTTGTTGCGGCTCGCCCGGCGCTGTCGCGGCAACCCGTGTAATCGAATGAATCTCGGTGGTCCGTTCACGCCGTGCATCCGCAACGAGGCGATATTCAGGACGCGTGTGATCAACGCGAATCGGTTCGGCGTTGCGCGGAAACAAATTGATGATTGGCGTGCAACCAAGTTTGAGCGTCGTTGGTTTGACCGATACCGGTTTGTCCGGCTTTTGCCCGAACAGAATGATGATTTTGCCGTCACGAGTGTTTGGCAATTCGGTTCGTTCGGTAAAAATGAGATCGAAAAAGTGGAATTTGTCCGGGAAAGCAAAATATTCCTGCACCAAACGATGGGCCCGATGCGCATGCGCAGGGTAGGGCAACACGTCTTCGTCAGCCTCGAATCCCACGAGACGTAGTTTCGCCGTGCTCCATGACCCCGTTTTCGGATTCCCAATGAGCACATTGATCGTTTGTGCCGCAATCAAGTCGTACAAATTCGACGCTTGCATGCCGCCCCCCGCGATGTGAAATCGCAAAGAACGCATTCCAAGTTTATCCAGCGTGAGTCCCCCGCTGGCGATATCGATCTGCAATGCCGCCGCGGCGCGAGCCATCAACCACGACGGCACTTCCAGCGTTTCCGGAGGCACCATCGACGCTTGCGTGATCTCAATGGGCCACAACGTCACCGGCAACGCCGTACGGAAATTGCATTCCGGACCCTTTTGCGAGGCCGCGAAAAGTGGCGTGTGTTTGTCAATCGTATAGCCCGAACCGAGTTTCGCTTCTTTCGGATCGATCTCGAAGCTCGCGATCGCCATCGCAGGTACAGGACAAACTAACTGCGGCGCAAGCGATCCCAAGAGCGAATTCGTGTACAGCGGAAGCTCTGCTTCGAGTTCCCGAGACAGCCGCGTCGTCAAAAATGCGAACGCTTCAATCAACCGTTCAACGTGTGGGTCGGACGAACCTTGACTAGACAAACCCAAGCGGGCCGCGATCTTGGGATGGTCCTTGGCAAACTCGGCCCCGCGTTCACGCAGGTAGGCAAGCTCGCGCGCGTACAGCTCGAGCAATTCGCGATCGGGTTCGCCCGGGCGCGTCATGACGCACCTGGTCCTAACTCGAGCGGCGCTTCGAATGACAATGGTTCACGCACTTCATCGGTGACGAGCGTGGCGCTGAGGGAAATCATGAGGCGTGCGTGGGGCGGAGCGTCTTGGCGGCGTTTGATCTCGACGCGAATGTTTTGCAAACGCGGCTCGAACGCTTCGATGGACTTTTGAACGATACGCTGAAGGCGACGAAGTTCTTCCGGGATCACATTACGACCGCCGACTTCGAGGTCTGGCAATCCGTAATCGATGACGGTGCGTTTTCTCGTGAGAGCTTCGTCGCCGGTAATGGGACAGCGAGTGGAGAGGATTCGACCGAGTTCTCGCGCAATGGATTGGCGAAGGCCCTCGCGATCCAGCGTGCAATAGGGAACGGCTTCGCGCTTCTGCGCGGGTGCCTCGTCAACGAGACGATCGAAGAGAGGCACCCTGCCTGCGCTCGTGGATCCCCAGGAGTTGGTCATTCAAGCATTCCAGAAGGACAAACGAGCGGTCGTGAACGCAAAAAAACGAAGGATCAGCCCTTCTTGTTTTGTTCGAGATCCCAGGCGCCTTCTGCGGTGCCCTTCTTGCCAGCCGGCGACTGTTGACCTTGCTGCGCGTAGGACCAAGCGATCTTGCGGTAGTTGAACGTTACCGTTTCAACGGGACGACCACCGCCTCCACCACTCACGCCGAAGTTCGTGATGATGCAATCGCTAAAAAGAATCTTGTAGTACTGCACCATGTCGCCGTCGTTCTTATCGGCTTGGAACACAGTGAGTTCAATCGTCTTGATGTTGTCGCCGCCGCTCACCTTGAGGTTGATCGTGGGCGACGAGATATCGAGGTACTTGCTGAAGGTGAAGTCCTGATGCTGACAACGCCCGGACGCGCGGGCATTGTTTGATGCGCCCGACGTCAAAGGCATTGAAACGCCGTGTGACCACGAAAGAACTTCGATCTTGTCTTTACCTTGCGTCGCGGTGCTTTCGCCTTTGACGCCTTCGATTGCAATGAAACACGTATCGCTCATGTCAGAATCCTCCTCGCCCCGTTTGTCCGCGTTCGGGCCTCTGCTCTCCGTTATCGATTTCGCGCGCGGAGAGCAGAAACCCTATTTACACTGATTCAGCAAACGCGTCACGCGGCCGGAGGCGGAAGTTCCGCCACGAGGCGCATCGACACGGAAAGCTCGTTGAGCTGAAAGTGCGGCTTCAAGAATACGACAGCACGGTATGCGCCGGGCTTGCCGGGCACATCGGTCACGTCGATACGCGCTTCACGAAGAGGCAAACGCGCTTTGGTTTCTTGACCCGCATCGTCGTTCAGAAGGACATAGTCGGAGATCCAGTTGTTGAGATACGACGCGACATTGTCCTTCGTCATGAAGCTGCCGATCTTGTCGCGCATCATGACTTTGATGTAGTGAGCGAAGCGTGACGTTGCCAAAATGTACGGCAATTGCGCGCTGAGACGAGCGTTTGCTGTCGCAGTTGGCAAGTTGTACATCTTCGCTTTGTTGGCCGTGCTGCCTCCGAAAAACGCCGCTTGGCCGCTGTTTTTCCGGTAACACAAACCGATAAAACCAAGCTCGGAAAGTTCGTTTTCACGACGATCCGTAATGGCTACTTCGGTCGGTGTCTTCACCGTGAGATCCCCGTCGCTCGTCTTGAACACGTGCACGGGAAGGTTTTCTACGAGGCCGCCGCCTTCGACTCCTCGAATCGCCGCAGTCCATCCGTACAGGGCAAACGCATTCGTGATGCGTTGTCCCATCGCAAAAGCGGCATTTCCCCAGAGGAAATTCTTGTCTTCGGCACCGACGTTTTTCGCGTCCGAACCGACCTTCTCTTCGTACATGAACCCTTCGACAGGAATGCCTTTGGGACCGTACGGGAGACGGAGCAAAACGTGCGGCAATACGAGGCCCACGTAACGGCTATCTTCGCTCTCACGGAACGCGCGCCACGGAATGTATTGCGTGCTTTCGAAAACCTTCGCGAGATCTCCAGGCACGCCAATGTTCGTGAAGCTGTCCATGTCGAACAAGTGTGGACTCGCCGCTGTGATAAACGGTGCATGCGCAGCCGCTGCAACTTTCGACATTTCGCTCAACGTGCTGATGTCGGGGTTGCTCGCGTCAAACTCGTAGTCGCCGATGAGCACGCTGTAGGGAGCGCCGCCGAACGTGCCGTATTCCTCTTCGTAGACTTTCATGAACGTCGCGCTGCGGTCGAAATCGGGCGCGGTCGTGAGGTCTTTGCGCAGTTCGTCTTTCGAAACGTTCATCACGCGAATCTTGAGACGCGTGCCCGTTTCCGTATTCATCACCAGGTAGTGCAACCCGCGCCAACGTGCTTCGAGGCTCTGGAATTCCGGAGCGTGAAGGATGTTGTCGAGTTGTTTGCCGATGAGTTCGTCGATCTCGGCGATGCGATCTTGAATCGCGGCAACGATGTTCGGGTCGATCTTGTGATCGGCTGCTCGTTCGTCGATGATCTGTTGGACAAACTCACCGATAATGTCGCGTGCATGCTTCTTTTGCGCCGGATCGTCGCCGCGCAGCATGTTGCTTCCGGTCAGGATCTGGTCGATGATCGTTGCACCGTCAGCCGTCGTGTCGATGTGAGTCTTTGCAGTTTCCGTTGTCGGCATGGTGGTTCTCCGCCCCCTCAGGGCTGCGCGTCCTTGGAAACTTCGTCTTTGATCTTTTGCAGCGCTTCGGTGCTGTCCACGATCTCGCGTAGTGCTGCGGAAAGTTCGTCGTTGCCTTCGAGCTTCGCGAGCAAGTCGTTCAATCGTTGGCGCGCGAGCAGTAGCTTGCGCAGATCATCCACGCGATCCACGACGCGCTCGGGTCGGAAGTCGTCCATGTGCGTGAACGTCATCGACAAACGCTTCGTCCCCGTGCCTTTCAACGCATCCGGAACGCTGAACGTGATCTCCGGTTTCGTCGAAGCGAGGATGTCGTTGAAGTTGTCGCGATCAATTTCGACAAACTTACGCTCCTTGACTTTGGGCAGAGGATTGTTCGGGTTCTGTCCCAAGTCGCTCATGACGCCCACGACGAATGGGATTTCTTTTTTCTCGATCGCATTACCCGTGTCGACGTCGTACGTGATTTGAACACGTGGTGGACGATTACGATCCAGCCAGTGTTGCTTACTCTCTGCCATCGATGGCTCCCTTTCTCGGCGTTGTCGCGGCATTGCCGCGGAATCTGCGAACCTGTCGAACCCGCCCGCGCAAATCTTCTGCTTCAGGGGCTATCGCCACTTCTACGTGCGCGGACATAGAAACTCAACACCCTCGTGCGAGGGCGAGCATTCGTTCAGCATTCAATACGAATGTGACCACTGGACACCTCTCGCTATTCTTCACGACCACGCATCCCTAAAAGGCGTTGGATCGCCACGAGGTCTTCGGGATTTCCCACGAATTCGTAAAGCAGCTGGGCCAAGGACATGTTGCCCCATTGCACCGCACGTTTGACCAGGTAGGGCACTGGGCTGTGAGGTTCGGTGCGCATGAGGTATTCGGCAGCTTCCGCCAACCGATAATACGCATCTGCGCGACTCTGAATCGGTCCAGATGTGCTCGTTGCAGAGGCCGATCCAAACATCACGACTTCGCCACGCCCGTCGTCACTGCTCGAAATACCCTTCGGAGCCGCCGCCACTTCGCCGCTCGTTCGTGCCGCATCACGCGCCAGTCGTTCGATCGTCGCGAGCACTTCACGCAGGCGTCGCAGCGTCGGCGGTTGCTCGATATGTGCAGCAAACGCTTGCTCCACCGCTTCCGCAGCAGCGATCGCCGAAGCTACGTCGATGGCGACGTCGGTCCAGCGAGTACCTCCGCCAAGCGAGATCTTTGCGAGAAGCGATTCGCGCGTAGGGCGAGGTGCGGCGTCGTTGTCTTGACTGCTGTTCGACCCTGAATTTTGGCCGCCACGCTCCCAATCCAAAAGGGAAAACCCTTGCCCATCGACAGCCGATCCCAACGGCGTCACGCGCACGCGATCGTTGAATACGTCATCGATCCATTCGACCAACGCAACGCGAGCGGAAGGGTCGTCGTCATCACCAAGTACGGGAAAAAGACCGCCCGCGTAATATCGATCGACCAGTTGCGCAAAGAGAGACAAACCCGATGCAAGGCCCGTAAAACGGTACTTCTTGAGCCAGGCTTCTGCGAGCCATGCCGCGATCTGCAAGTCTTTGGATTTTTTCTCGAGCGCTTCACGACAGAGTCTTTCGACCTGTCCAAAGTCGGCAACTTTGAGATTCGTTTCCCAATCGCCCATCGGCAATGACGGGTCGTCTTCGCGACGCGCTTCACGAATACGATCGTAGGTTCCTTCGTACCGGAGTGACGAACCACTCGGGGACTCTGCTGAAATAGGCGCGAGCAACGCCTCCAAATCGCCTGACGTTTCCTTCGTCATCGAAGATCTCCTACAAATTCGGGGCGGTGATGGGGAATTCGGGATATCGCAGCGGTTTGTCTTTCTCGACGCCCGTTAACGTGACGCGAATGTAGACACGCACCGTATTCGTCTCCGCACCGACGCGTTCGACAAACCCACCTGTCGGATCCGGCGTCGATTGCACGACGTATTCGAGCACATGCGATGCTCCGTCGGCCTTGTTGCTTTCCGTCGATGTCTGATGAAACGCGATCATGCGCAAAAGCGACCACGGACCTCGCTCCTCGAACGTGACCGAACGATCATTGACGGAGACGTTGTTTCCTTGTGTCGGCAAAGGCGTATCGAGACTGGATTTGGCCCAGCGCAAGTCCGTACGAACAGGATCACTCACCCGCCAACTTGCTTCGACTTTGGGTCCGTCGCGGTACAACCGTTCCTCGCCAAACCTCGTGGCCCATTCAGCGATCCGATTGCCCCCCACCTCCCCGCCCAGATTGACGCGGAATTCGACTTTGACGTCGTAGATCCCGTCATCCGCCGAATCCGTTTGTGCCCACATCGGCATCATGAAGGCTCGGACGCCATCGATCTTCTCGAGGAACCGATCGACTTCGGACGCAGACGCGCGTGAATCTTTGCGTAGGAAGTAACCAAAATCCGTACGGAAATCCTGAGCTCCTTTGAGGAACGCGCGCACCGTTTCCGGACGCGCATCTTCGACGCGTAAACCAGGTTCCACTTTGACAAACGGAAACTTGCCAGCAAGTTCACGATTGAACGTTCGTCTCAATGCTGCATAACGCCCGCGCATGTTGTCCGTCGCGAGCATCCGGCATCGTTCCCGAAGCTGATTCGTGATGTGCGCCTGCTGCGCCGCAAAAAAACCGCCCAAATGGTCCGCCGGTGGGCGTTTGTCCAGCTCCGCGAAGCAGTTTTGACCCGTGATGAGTGGCAAATCCGAAAGCATGAACGTTTCGAGTGTCGAGACGCCGTTGCCCGCTTTCTTGTTGTCGAAGTCCTTCAAAGGCCAACCGACGCTCTCCCACAATGCCACTCCAGGATCCGATGCATCAGCTCCAACTTCGGGGCTCTCCATCGTCGCCAGAACCCCTTCGGCCAGCTCTTTGTGCAACGTCGCCGCACGAGTTCGTTGCGCCGCTGCGTACTCGGACAAACGACCGGCATCGGGTACGCTAAACGCCTCGAACGCAGGTGTCGTTTGCCCATCCCACCAGGTAAAACCACCCTTCTGCACGCCGTAAAGGTTCTCGGTGCGCAACACGTCGCCCGCACGAGACAACACCGTCGAGCCTTGACCGCGCAAAAGCGCTCGCAACCGATCTCGTGGCTCATCCATACGAAGTCGTACGAACGCGCCAATCATCTCTTTGAGCGGAGGAGAGGCTTGCGTCAGGTTCGCAGCGTCAGCACGCACGATCTCGAATTGACGTCCGCCGCCGGCAGGCAATGGCGTCGCCGTGCGCGCGGCGCGAGCGACGCCGCCCAACGTGTTTGCTTGCAGTTGTCGAACCGTGAGGTCGGCAATCGTGTCTTGGATGCGTTTGTCGAGGCTCTTGATCGTTCCAGTTTGAACGAATGTTTCGTAAGCCTTGGGCAAACGAGCCACATCCTTCAGAACATCCGCGTCCCAATCAACCCGACTACGTTCGAGTTCTGCCGTGATCGTTTGAGGCTCCGAAGCCGTCATGAACTGCTGCTGTCGCAAGGTATCCACAGGAGCTTTTAGCCCTAGAATAAACGGCGAAAGCTTCATCGACGGAATGCCGTTCTTGCGTTCGAGGATAAAGTCGGAAAGCGGAGTACGCGCGGTGGTGATGTACTCTTGCAGTTCCTTGAGTCTGTCGCGCATCTGCCCACGCATCGTCTCTTCGACGTTGCGACCGAGCAGCGTCGAGATCTGAATGTTCTTCAGCAGCGTTGCCGTTGCTTCATTCGGCGGAGGCGACTCGTTGGCAACCCAGGAAAGCGTCGGGGCAGCAAGGTGTTCTTCGACGCGCGTGATGGAATCGCGCAGCTTCCACAAGTCGTCTGCCGTGTATTCGGCGCCTTTTTTCTCGAGGTCTCCAAGGCGGTTTACGAGTTCGGTGACGTCGTCGCGAATGAGTTTGTCGCTGTACAGTTCGAGTACGCGAGCCTCGAGTTCGGAAAACAGAACCGTGGCTCGTTCACGTGCCATCTTCTGCTGCTCAGAAGGAAGACTGAACGGTTGGCGGAGCGCGCCGCGGGCGAGAGCGTTGCGGTAATACTCGATGGGAATCGTCGGGGACGTCTTGTATCCAAGCAGATAATCCGACAACTCGGCAACGCTTTGCGCTCGAGCGTCGGGCGTCACTTCTGAGGGGAGTTCACCAATGAGGCTGTCATGACGAACCACGGCGCGTTCGAAGGCTACGAGTTGTTTTAGCCACGCGTCGAAGCGGACGTATTCGGGGCTCTTGTCGAGCGATAGGGGAGGGAACGGTTCGTCGGCACGTTGAGGCCATGGCTGAAGGATCGAGCTCAGTTGAGCATCGAGGCCGGCGCGAAATGCATCGACGAGAAAACGCTCGAACGCGAGATGGAATGCGTCGTCGGTACGGCTGTCGAGGCGACTCCACCAGGATCCAGGATTGAGTGGTGAACGGAGACGACCAGCTTCGAGTGGTTCGATTTTCGCAAGTACGGCGCGGGCGATTTGGCGACGCGTGTCGAAGTCGACTGTGGCTTCGTTCGGTTGCCCCTTCGTTTGCGGCATGTAGCTACGGATCTCGTTTAACGTGGGCATCAGTGCTGCGGTACGTCGTGAGATGTTGGACGAGTGGATCCACAAGGCCGCGACGAACATTCCGCCGATGCAGGCGGCGACGATTTGCAAGATGAGGTTTGTCCGATTGCGACGTTTGAGCGCAGATGCGGATGGTTTTCCCAAGTTGCGTTCGGCAAACACTTTGAACTTGAACAAATTCTTGAAGAACAGCGTCTTCATCTCGACCGGAGCCGTCGGTAGTGGAGGCGGCCGGGGTGGTGCACTGTCGGATTGCGTGGGGACTGGTGCTGCGGGTGGTAGATCCGCGCCACAAAAATAGAGCCCCCGTAGTGCCAGATGGTCCTGACCAGACCCGTCGAGAAAGATCGGATCGAGGTAGCTACGTAGGCCATTACCGAGTGCGGTGAGCTCTGAGGGAAACAAGAAATAGTCGTCGGGTGAGCGGACGGCTGGGGTGTTGGCGAATCGACGACTCTGTTGACGCAGCAGTTCGTCGCGGACTGTCGATGTGGCTTCGTCGACCCAGTCCTCGGACTCTGGCGAAAACGGCGGGTATGGACTGGACCAACCCAAGATGTCGTCTTTTGTCGCGGGCGGTACTTCGCTGCTGAGCCTCGAGAAACCGCGTAGTTTGTCGCATTGCGTGACGACGATGTACACGGGCACGTTCATGCCGAGCACTTGTTGTGCTTGCGTGAGTGCTGATCGCAAAATCGCCGATTTTCGTTTTCGTTCGGCAGGCGTCGATCGTGGATTGGGACTGAGTTCGCTGCACGGTGCGGCGAGAATGATGCTGTCGATGGGGCGTGTCGGATCGAGTTTCTTGAGTTCGCCGAGCAGTGTTTTGTAGGCGGCATCGGGCGCTGCTGCGCCACCTTCTTGGAAGAGCAATCGTCCCGCGGCGTCGACGACGAGCGCTTGATCGAGCATCCAAACATTGACAGCGGAGGCGTCACCCGGAAGGGGATCCTTGCCTTCCGCGAGTTGCGTACTGAGACCACTTCCGGCGAGCAGGGAGGTTTTTCCTGACCCAGGTTCGCCGAGCAGGAGGAACGTGGGGAGATCTTCGCGCGTGCTCTTATCCGGAACTTTTTTGATGAGCGCGGCGCGAGCTTTGTCCATTGCGAGGCGAACTTCGGCACTGGGATCTATTGATCCATCCTTTTTTGCCGCTTCGAGCGCTTTGGCTGCTTTTTTCTTTTTCGCGAGGGCAAACGCATAAGCGCCAGCTCCCACGGCAGCGAGGGCGACAATACCCGCAATGATCTTGAGTAACGTTCCGACCGTCATGAGGCGTCCAAGATCTGGTTGAGGACTTCGGAAAGTTGCGAAGTGTGATAAAGCCAGAGAATCTCGCCGAGCACGATCCACCCAATGAGGACCAAGGCAAATGGCAAAAAACCTCGGGATAACGACGGCAAGAATTCTGGGCGTTCCGCGGGACTCGTATTGGCGTGTGCACGCGGGCAAAGTTCCGTATTTCTGAGTAATTCCGGATCGGTTCGTCCGAGATGTTCAGCCAATTGTGTGCGGTATGCTTCGGGGGCTTCTGTATCGATTGACGCGTATCGACCTCGAAAACCCAAGGCGAGTGCCGTCATGTAGACGGTGACGAGTTGGGCGGGGGCGGCGCGGTCGGCGAGGATTTTCTCGATACGGTTAAAAATGCGTTCACCGGCATTACGCGTTTGAAAAACGATGACTTCGAGCGGTTGATCGACCCAGGCGCTTTGGCCTCCCCATTCGAGGTACGAAAACACTTCGTCGGCCATGGCAATCATGACGTAACGGATGTCTTCGAAGAGTCGCCGTTCGTGGTCGGGCAATTTGTTGCCAATACGCGAAGCTTGCGATTCGAATGCATCGAGTAGTCGTTGTTGAACTGCATCGAATGGCGTGGTGCCTTCGGCCGCGATGACTTGACGCTTGAAAGCGAGGACTTCGGCGTGGAATGCACAAAACGCATTTACGAGCACGTGTTCGTCACGAGCGCCCATTTGCATCGTTTGTGGTCGTCCCGGTGCGGCCATTGCGAACTTCTCGTCAGCTCGGTTTTACGTAAAGAATGATTTCCGATGGTCCTTGTGTGGCCAACGGATCATTCGTGTTCACGATCGTCAGGACTTCGCCTGGATCGAAATATTTGCTTTGTTCGTCGAGTTTGTAAAGGCAAACGCCTTCGGTGGCGACGATGTCGGGTCCGAGGTTTTGAATGGCGATACGCGTAGCCCCTCGAACGCGTTCCTGTTGGATGGTGCGTAATCGGCCGGTGGAACCAATGAGTGCTTCATCGATCCATTTGGCCAACTGTTGTTGCACTTCTTTTTCGCCGCGTACGCCGCCTCGAATGCGGACGCCGATAGCCAGCTGTTGTGCGCGAAATTCGGGCTGAAACAGAACACCATAACGGCCTTCGCGTAAATCGAAGGAGTAGGCGGTAAACGTTTCTTTGATTCCTTCGTCCACGATGCGAAAAATGAGATCGCGCGTTTTGATGAACGTTTCGCGCAAATCTTCGTGGTTGTAGGCATGCAACAGCGTTTCATCTGGTTTTTTTGCCAGCGACGCCAATTGCCCCACGACCGCCGTAAGGCTCGTGAAAAGCGAAAAAGGATGGGGACGTTCCGATTGCAAAACGGCCTCGAACGCCGGCAATGCGGCAATGAGCCAATGCACTTGCTGGCGCAGCTCCGTAATGATTTCGCGGTCGGTCGAACGAGAAAGGTTGTTGGCTTTTTCCGCCAATCGACTCGCTTTTTGACGCAATCGCGCGGATACGCGTTGGCAGACGTCGTAAATAGGCGAGGGATCCGCCATCGTCGCTCGAGGTACCCCCAACATCGGCGGGACGTAGTCTTTCGAGACAAACGCTTCGCCTTCGAGTTTGACCTGGGCGATAGGCAAACATACGCGACCGGATCGAGGTTCCGTGCTGAGCCGCAAGTGAATGCTGGGCTCCATGCGCGGAATTTCGAGCGGGTCTTCGCCCGTTTGTTCGTCATGGACTTCGTCGCTGTTCGTTGATCGGTGACGAGGCATGTCGGCCGTTGATTTCGGCCCACCCAAATACGCTGCTGGAACTGCCAAATAAACGGTGATCGGTGCACTACGAGCTTCGGCCGCGTGAGGGCGCAAATCGATCGACAAATCGTGTTTGCCCTGGCCAGCTTCGTGGTGGACGAGCGTTCCGTCGGGCATGACCGCTTCGACTTCTTCGACTCGAAATAGACCACTTACGAGCGTTCCTTCGGCGAGTTTCAGGCCGACGATGCCGTTGTGATACGGCGAAACGTGCGCCATGTGATGCGCGAGCATCCGTTCGTTGCGACGATCGGCTTCTTGAAAGTGTTGCGGTGAAAGCAACATGCCGTCGTGCCATTGAATGGCGAGAGGGACGTTGGCGGCGCTCATCCGTCGTGTTCTCCTCGGGATCGCTCGAAAGCTTTTGTTGCGTAGTTTGGTTTGCAGAACATGGTCGGTGTCGCTCCCTATTCGTCCGCTTCATCCAAAGGGCTGACGACGAAATCATCGTCTCCGAGGTCGATGCGCATTCGGCGCTGAGGCCCGATACGAAAACGATGATCGCCTGGCGCGCGATAGTTGGCAAAAATAACGGCGCCTGTGGCTTTGCCGTCCACTTCGATAACCATGGGCGGAGGTGATTGTCCGGGTACGAATTCCCAGTCCCATTCGGCGAACGCGGTGCCGCTTGGAAAGTCTCGGCGGATCTGTTCGCGTTGTTCGTACCACTGCTTGGCTGTGAGTTTACTGATGCGCTCGAAGAGTTTGGGATCTCGAATCGCGACCAACGTCAGTGGAACGGGCGAGTTCTTGTTGGCGCGAGCCGTCGTGGCGACTTCGAGGCGCAGCCGTCGGCCTTCATAACCAGATGAGCATCCTGCGCTAGCGAGGGCGCAGCAAAGCCCCAAGACGAACGTCGCTGCGGTTCGTTGGACCAAACCCCAATGAATGGTCGGGAATCTCATCGTTCATGAGGCTAGATCGGATCGTGGCGGGGGGCCTAAAAAGTGGCGAAGAAATTTCAAAGACGTGATTTTTGGCCGGGATGTTGAATCAACGAAGGTTGAATCGTGGAGCACACGATGGCGATCGTCGGGGGAGCGGATGTACCCAAGCAGTGGATTGTCACGGGCAGTTCGACAGGACCAACGATGCGAGGAGGTGCCGACATCAATGCTCGTGGGAGGTTGAGTCACCGTCTCGCTCGCGAACGGCAAGTCCGAGGCGTGGGTACAAGACCGAAGGGTGAACCGACCGAGCCGAGTATCGAAAGCCTAATGATTTCAGCTAGTAGCCCCACCCGGGGTCGAACCGGGACGCCCTTGCGGGCAAGGGATTTTAAAACCGGGTGGACGTACGCTACAAGCAGCAAACAGCATCATATAGCAATCGCGCCACCTGCTCCAAGGCTTCTCCATTGTCATTCTGACCCATCATCACCGAGACCAAACGCTCGGTTTCACCCAATCCAAGCCTGGCCTTCAGCCGCTCCAGGTGCGATGGAGCCACTCGAAAAGGCCGGCGCACCGGGTAGCCCATGGGATGAATCAATTGATGATACGATTCCCCCAAACCTCTAGCGACTGTGCAATGCCGATCCATCGGTTCGTCACGTCGACGGCCCAGTCCCGCCTGCGACCTTCGGCATCGAGAACCGCCTCGGCTATTACGAGCAGGTACTCGAACGTCGCTCCATCAGAAGTCGGGGGCGGGGAGAAGTTCCAAGAAGTTCGTAGGAAAATTTTTGTGGGAACTTTTGACAAAAACGTGATTTGGGTGGGATGGGTTTTCGAGTGAACGGCGTTGGAGGTGGCAGAAGAAGGTGCCTTAGACGAGCCTTCATCTTAGGAGAAAAGCCATGAAAAAGACGTCGTTTGCTATCGTTGCTGCGTTGTGTGCCTTTGCCATCCCGGCATTTGCCGCGAATTTCCCGCAGTCGCCCCCGGTCGGCGGCATTTCATTAGAACTAAGCGGCAGGGTCGTCCCCTCTTGGACCACCGAAGAAGCACGTATCGAAATCAATCGGCGTATGTTGCAGCAAATCGCCGACAGTGACGGCTGGCAAGGCGTCGGCAAGGCTCGCCTCAAGATTCATTGCCCAATAGGCCAATATTTCAGGGGCATTCCCACCGGAGGACTCGACTGGGTACAGCTTCCGGCCACCTCGGGACCGCCGCGTAACTACACAGGAAGCATCAACACAATCACGTGCACCAACTAATAAAGGTGCCAACTAATAAAGGTGGGAAACTGCAAAGGTGCCAGGCACTTTGGAAAAGTGGCCAGCGTTACGGTCGCCAACGCAGATCGAACTTCGTCCGGCCATCCTCGACGCGGGTTCCGCCGGTACGCTGACCACTCGCCCCTTTCGCCCGCGCTTGCCCGAGCAGGTAAATGGCCCCGCCGAGCCACTCGTCCCATATCAACGGCGTGATGCTACGACCGCGAAGCGTGAGTTGGATCCGCCCCTCCTCGAAGCAGCTCTCTTCAATCCGCAGACCCTTGCAATACGCGCCTAAGATCTTATCAGCATGGCGAAACAGGAGCAGGGGTGACATCAAACCGAGGACGAACCGAAAAACCGTATTGATGTCTTGCTCGGTGGTGACTTTGCCAATCTCTCGTGCAAACCCAGAGCCGCCGCCAGCAACCTCCTGCGCCGCATCATGAAGCGATGCGTACCAGTTTGCAGGGTACCAACCACCGACCACGATGGCTCCCGACCGATAGTGTGAGCGAACATCGTGCTGGAGGCGGTATAGGATGGCATCGCTGGCGCCTGAACCGCGGATCTGATCCGCTGCCTGCAAAAAGGAGCGGAAACAGATGCCCTTGATTTGCGCTTCCTCGACCATAATGCACACGCCCGACAAATCGAACCGTCCCAGTTAACCTCAGGGTCCCCATAAAGTCAATCGTCCCAATTGCGCCTCGTCCTCAACTGTTTCGAATCGGTTATCAAGTGTTGAAACGTAACACCTCGCCGTGGCCCGTCGTGAAATCGTTGTCGCCGCATGATTTGAAGGTTCTCCGAAAGGAGCCACATCATGCGAATGGAAGAGGAAGCGGC
>JANORL010000965.1:0-3501 GCA_031415295.1 Polyangiaceae bacterium
GTGGAAAAGGCCCATTCCGCTGCTCTTGGCCATTCTCGTCAACATCGTCGTGGTACCACTACTCACAGTGCTGGCCTTGTCGATCGTTTCTTTTCCCAATGCAATCGCGGTTGGGCTTTTGATTTGTGCCGCGAGTCCCGGCGGGCCTGTGGGACCTTTGTTTGCCATGCAGGCCAAAGGACATGTGGCAACGGCGGTAACGACAATGGTTGTCTTGTCGCTCCTGAGCGCCCTGACGGCACCACTTACCTTGACCTGGGCGCTGGATCGTTCTGTCGCTATGAATGCGCAGCATTTGGTCGTGCCGATGATGGGCACGCTGGTCGTGTTTCAATTGTTGCCGCTCGTGGTCGGCATGGCTGTGCAACGTTTTCGTCCCGCATTTGCAAATCGTTTGTCGGGGCCCGCAACCCAACTTGCCAATGGTATTCTGCTCCTGGTCATCGTGGGGCTACTCGTGACCAAAGGACACGTTTTGCTCGAGTTGGGCCTGGCGGGTATTGTGCTTTCCGCGGCGCTCGTGCTTTTCAGCTTGGTTTTGGGTTCCCTTGTGAGCCGCCGTCGCGAAGAATCGCGCGCGTATGCAACGGTCACGGGCGTACGCAACACGTCGCTCGCGCTGCTCATTGGAGCGACTTTTTTTCCTCATCCTAGCACCGATGCAGCTATTTTGACGTTTGCCCTCTGCGCGATGGTCATTCCGTTCGTGGTTGCAAAGGTCGTCGGATCTCGTGCGTGACGGCTGCGGTTTTCTCGGCGTACCGATGGATTCCCATCCGTGCTGATGGGTGCGCGAACGTTGTTTTCATGGATATTGATGAATGATGGGCTGCACTTCGCTGCAAGGGCGACACAATGCCGACGCAATGCCCGTGTTACGCCTCGTGCGACCCGCGACGGCTTTGAAGATGGGTCCGCTCTTGTCTTCGTCGCATTGCAAGCATTCATTGAGCGACCCGTCTTCGCGTTGATAAGGTTGGCCCAAGGTTGAAAAACAAGGCAGCTCGCAAACCGTTCGAGTATGGATCGTGTTGTAATACCAAATATCGGCACATGGCTTGGTAAAACCCAAATCTTGCAAGCATTGGACATGAGCATCGGCCGGACCCGAAAAATACTTGATTCCGCAATCTTTCACCGGCGTCGCCAAATCGAGCTCTCGCATGTACACGGCCAAATCAGCAAGCGTCGAACACAAACCACACGCCCCGTAATGCGTGACGATGGCTCCATCGGTTTGCGCTAGATCCGCATTGCCATAACTCTGCAATCGATACTCGTGCGATCCCGACGTCATTGGCACGACGGCACAAACTTCCCCCACAGGGCCTGGCGTTGGTGCGGGTGATGCATAAGGATCCGCGGTGAGTTCCGCAAACGGTTCGAGTAGCGCCCATTGCAAGAGCGTGTCCGCATCGGTTTCGGTGTAATCCGGCGCTTCGAATGGTTCGGCATTACAAGCGCAGCGCGGTTGACATAACTCGCTGGTCAATCCCGTTTTTGCATTTGGACGACCAAAAAGAACATTTTTGTCACACGATTTTTCTGGTGTCGCTTGGTTGTCACAACCGGCGAAAACGAAGAACAAAGCCAGCAGATATGTCGCTTTCATGGCATTTTTTGCACCATTGCACCATCCTCGCCCAGGAAGCAACCAAGATCGACTGAGCATCTGGGTGGGAAACACGCATTCGAGATGTTCACATGGCGCGTCCGAGGGCTTGAGGCGCGGCTCGTAAAAGTGGTTGGCACCTTTTTCCGGGCGGCCAAACCTGCGAATACGCCCGCCACTCCGCCCAAGGCTGCGACGCCTGCCGCGAAACTGGAGCCCAGTCCACCTGTCAAACCTGCGTCAGGATCGGGACAAACCACCCCTCGAAATGTACATCTTGCGGGCAAGACACACCCGAAAACGGGTGTACCGTTCGACAAGGATGGGTATCCGGATTTCCGAGCGGCTGGCGTGGTCAAGGAGGAAGTCAAGATCAAATTTTCGGGAGATCCAAAAAAGGACATCCAAGCCGCGAATGACGCTGCTGAAAACTTCGATGAATTCATGGACTTGTTCCACTGGGCCACTCCCGAGGAAGTCGGCGAGCCATAAATCGTGGACATATCCGAGGACTTCGCGGATTGTTCGTCGGAATGAGGGCTTGCCGCAGTTACGAATACCCCGTCAGCGCTGTAGCGAACGCTCTTTTCGTTTTTTCTGAGCGAAATACGATTGCACGCTGAGCAGTCCAGCGACGACCAATACCAGCAGGAAGAGTCCAAATTCACTATCGAACCAACGGACCCACCAAGACGTCCTGCCAAACCCTTTCTGCGCCAATGGAGGCAAACGCACGGTCTTCACGATCGACTCCAGCGTCACGCGCGTTTGCCGTATGTGTTGAGGATCGGTCGCTGCCGTAATCATGACTTGCCCATGCTTGCCCAAAAGTACGTAACCAATCGCTCGACTCCTCGCATAAGCAAGAGTTCCTCGCGGCGCGTCGGCCGTCGCCTCGAAGCGCAAGGCATCAACGCCGTTGATTTCCATGACATCGTAACGCGACCCCGACTCGGAACCCGACATCGTAAATTTTGCAGGAACCGTCCTTTTTAATCCCACGAGGAACCCGTCCAGCAAATCGTCGATTTCCACCTGAGAAATGAACGTTTTGGTGGTGGTCGTGTGTACGACGGAGATTGTGGCCGTGTGATTGTTTTCAAAACGGAGATATGCCAGTGATCGAATCAGCGGACCATTGGCAACTCCATATGCCACAAGGCTGTGGTATTCCAACCCGTCACAACCGGCATCCTGTAGTCGTTCGGGCCAAGCCACGCATACGCCAGCATTGTCGACCTTGTATTCGAACTCGAAACCAATCGATGCGTCCTCATATTTGGGCGCCGCTTGGGGGACAGACGTCACGGAGGCGGATGGAGCGGCAGCGGACCCAATTCCAAGCGCATCCGCATCTGTTTGTGCGTCCGCCGACGAGGCATCCACCAGAAGTAGCAGAGAAACCAGGACCAACCGCACAAACGTCGTCATCGTGTCCTTCATAAAAAGAGTTTTTTGCAATATACCGTAGGAACTCATGACCTGAACGCCCTCAACCCACCACCGCACCGTCACGACCAGCCCCATACACCGCACGACCCTTGCCAGGCAATATCACCGCGGCTTTTTTTGAAAACACAAGGTCAAACGCACAAACGGACACCCCAGCACGGCGCCAACGTCCAAGCGCAAGAATGTTGACCTCTTCCGCCGTTCATGTTTTCGTCGCGCGCATGACCCGACGCATTCGTCCATTTGTGGCATTTTTGCTTTTTGCGTTGCTGTTGCTTGGTTGTGCGCCGCGCATCACGTGGGAGGTATTGCGCGAACTCAATCCGAGTGCTCAGATCATCGAGCCTTGCGTGAGACCGCCGACGGTAGATTCCGACTCCGCCTTTTGGGCACAAAATCTCGTAAGTGGAAGAACGGTTTCGGATCGCAATCCCGAG
>JANORL010000966.1:0-3286 GCA_031415295.1 Polyangiaceae bacterium
CCGGAAAAGGAGAAATTTTTCAAATTTGCAGAGGCAATCGAGCGGCGAGTGAGCGACATCGGTGCGAGCAAGAGTTCCAGCGTAAGAGCGGCCGATGCCGTGATGGAACGGCTGTTCAGGTCGTCGGGCGGCGACGCTAGTAGAGTGACGGACGATCAGATCGCCGAGGCATTCGACACAATTCACAAGAAGCGTGGGCAGGAATAAGAGTGTCCGGGCCGAGCACTCGGACACCTATCGCGACGGCATTGTGCGGCGGCGTCCTCCGTGGCAGAGTTCGCCAATTTTTTTGGGATGCGTGCATGGCCGACGTGTTCATTTCGTACGCTGAAGAAGATGGGCAAAGGGTCAGGATTCTCGCCCAAGGTATTGAGTCGATCGGCTACACGGTGTGGTGGGACCGCGATATTGTCGGAGGCGCCCGCTATCGGGACACAATCCTCACAGAGCTGAATCGAGCACGTGCCGTTCTGGTGCTTTGGTCCCCACGCTCAGTACGATCCGACTTTGTTGAGGACGAGGCCGAACACGCAAAACAGGCGGGTAAGTTCATCCCCTTGCGCACCCCGGATCTTGATGCTCGAGATATTCCGCTCGGCTTCCGAAGCCGTCAAACTCTGTTGGTCGACGATTTTGCTGGTATAGCCAAAGCCCTCGTTCCTAATCCACCGGGAGGCGCGAGTTCTGCGCCCAAGCATCGGCGCCCCATAGATCGAAGTCGGCCTCAGGAACTGGTCGACGCGGTAATTGCTGCGGTCCTCGACATGCGGAAAGGCGGCGGTAACGTGACGGCTGCGTCTGCTCTCGTCGGGCGGTATGGAGCCCGTATCGTGGGTGCGTTCGCGGAGGTTTGTCACGAATGCGCTGAACGGAGGACACCGCGTGTTATTTTTCGTTGGCCGAATAACGTGGCGAATCCGGTACGACGGATCCTCATAGACCTCTTCGCGGACCCCGAGCGAACCAGCCCCAAGGTCAGGAAGCCGGCGGTTCCATACGAGCTTGAGTTTAATTGGAACAAGCAGGCCTGGGAAAACTATGTCGTTGTGGCCGTCCACAGACAACGCGAACGCGCGCAAGCGAGCGGGCTTCGAGCATCCTTAGAGGACCTAGTTGGCACACCGGAGAACCCTACCCACTTCCGCAAGGTGATCGAGCAACTCTTGGCGGCGACTCCTATCGGTCAGGAGCAGGTCGAACTTCAATGTCTGGTTCGTCCTGGTGGTCCGTCGCTGGTTGTTTTTGAAGCTGCGCTCAACGGAGGAGCTGCACTAATTACGAAGCAAGAGGGCTGGAGGCTGGTCCGTCCCAAGTTTTCTGTCATCGGGATCGCTGTTGACTAGATTTGCCCGCACCCAGTTCGTCTATCACCTAGCGGGCAGCTAAGAGACCATCTGTTGCCCGGTTAAATGTTTTTAACGACTTGATTTCATTGGCGCACCCGGAAGGATTCGAACCTCCGACCCCCAGATTCGTAGTCGTATCGCGGTGGCAACCATCAACAGGCAAACGCCTCCTCTTCGCTTGTCATCGACGCGACGTGTCGCGACCACAGCTCCAGAGCCGCACGCATCTCAGGCAGATAGCCGAAGCGATTGTAGACGCCGGCCACACCGCCAAGCGAGCCGGACGTGTGGTTTAGGATGCGCTCGACAACGTGTGGCGCAACCCCGAGACGTGCCATCCCTGTCGCCGCCGTGCGCCTCAAGTCGTGCAATGTCCAATCACCAAATTCTATCAGTGCATCCAGACGCCACTTCGCCTTGGTAAAGCCCTCCCACGCTTGCCCTGGCACTTTCTTCGACGGAAACACGAGCGTCTCATCCAATCTCGGCAGCTTGGCTAGGATCTCGACGGCTTCTTTCACCAGCGGAACGGTGTGTGGCCTGTTGGATTTCGTCATCTCCGCTGGGATCGACCAAAGCCCCTCACTCATATCGATATCCGACCACCGCATCGATGCCACCTCCCCCCGCCTCTGTGCCGTCAAAATCAGGAGCTGCGCAATCTGTTCAAACGGATAACTGCAACCCGGTGCGTGCCGCCACGCGCGCGCAAGCTCTTCGTTGCTGAGCACCCGATCACGGGTTCTGTGCTTCGCAGGGCTCTGAACACCGAGACACGGGCTCACGTCGATATAGCCGCGCTGGACGCACCAATTGAAATACTTTCGAACTGCGGCGAACGCGTGGTTGGCAGCGCTTGGCGTTCCCTCGCTGACCAACCTATCGAGGACGCGTAAGACATCCCCCTTGCGAAGGGTATCGACACGCTTCGCACGCCAACTCGGAAAAAAATCGGTGCGCAGAATCCGCTCCGTCTCAAACGCAGTGCTCGGCTTGTTGTGCCGCTTGCAATGGGTCTCGACGAACTCGTCGAGCAAGTTCGTGAACAGCATAGCGTCGCCCGCGGTTGTCGCCGTTTTCTCTGCCTGTGGATCTTGACCCCGCGCGCTACACGCGAGCGCCTGCTGGGCCATTGCGCGCGCCTCGGCCAGCGACAACGCGGGGTAGCGACCGATCGTCAACCGCCGCGGTCGACCATTGTGGCGATAGACAAGCACGAACGTTTTCGTGCCCGTCGTCGACACACGAACTCCGAAGCCTGGAATGCGTCCGTCCCATACTTCCATTTGGCCTCGCGCCGGCGGCGCTAGCCTCTTGAGCAAGAGATCCGTGAGCACGTGCGGCTCCGCTAGGTAGCAACGGTCCTCCGAGGGACCTGCTGAAGTCAGATGCGCCGTCTAGGTAGCACATAGGTAGCAGAATGTGAAGCGTAAGGAAGTTCATAAAATTTCGATATGTTCACACAACAGACTGAAATATAATGATTATTACTGCTTCTCAGGTGATGTTATGGAATCTCATGATTCGTCAAAAAATCAGACTCTGACTCTGCCTGTCTAGGTTCGAATCCTAGTCCCCCAGCCAATAAAATCAATAAGTTACGAGCCGACAATTTTCCTGGGCTCTTTTTGGGCTCTTCGAATATGGACGTGACACAGCGAGCCGCAGCGCGCTGTGCCGCCACGCGTCAAGCTCGATATTCCCGTAACGAGCCACCAAGAGATCGATTGAACACTCTTGCCCAACTAGCGTTCGAGTGCTGGTCGTCAGCTGCAGAATGCAGACCGGACAACGTAGCCAAGCAAATATGATGCGTGCACCTGGCCCTCTTCCTTACGGTCCTGATTGAACGTGTCCGGGTTCCGGAATGAAGCGGCCGATCCTAGAATCGTCAGGACTTTCTGCTTGCTGATCGGCCATGTCACGGCCGAAAAGATGGC
>JANORL010000967.1:0-1652 GCA_031415295.1 Polyangiaceae bacterium
ATTCGGGCGGAATGCAATTGCAACAATCGCTGCGGCTCGACGAGATTCAGACGCATGCCGATAACAGACTCGCTCGACGGTATCAATTTCAATACGAGCAAAGCGATACGACGGGCCGCACGCGATTGACGTCGATCGAAGAATGCGGCGCGGATGGGGCATGCAAACCGCCAACGCAGTTTCAGTATGGGGATGTCGAGCGCGGATTCGAAGAAGTTGCGACGAATCTCGAGGCGCCGCTGTCTCTGCGTGCAAGTCCAAGCCTTGCAGATATGAATGGCGATGGCCTGAGCGATTGGCTGGTGCCGG
Organism: Polyangiaceae bacterium; assembly: GCA_031415295.1. Lineage (GTDB taxonomy): Bacteria > Myxococcota_A > Polyangia > Polyangiales > Polyangiaceae > Polyangium. The sequence continues at coordinate 310 of JANORL010000967.1, forward strand.
ATACGAGCGCGGCGTCCACAGCGACCAATCCGATTACGGAGTGGCGTTTGGCGCGGAACACGGGAGATGGCTTCGCGACGCCGAAAGTGGTGCTCTCACAAGAATGGTCTGTGGCGCAAAACCCGGACAGTCCAAGTGATCCTACACAAATTCAGCCGGAACTGGGAACGACCATCGACTACAACGATGACGAGCGCAAGGATATCCTGGTCCATGACGTGTATGGGAATCGCAACAGCCATATTGTCTTGATATCAAAAGCGGATGGAACGTTCGAGGAGTTCGACACGCAAATTCAGCGACCATTTCCCATTGGACCTGCACCGAAGCAGTTGCGAGGTGCCAACGGTGCCGTTCATCTGGCCGATACCGATGGCGATGCTATCGTCGATCTGATTCAATGCACCGATCACGGAGCTACGCCAGAAACGGCTGCGTCTTCTACGTGGACGCTTCATCTGTGGAAAGCTGCAGGCTGGGGAAAAGCCGGCTCCGTCATTAAAAACCTTCAGGGGTATCCGTGTCATCTCGAACTTCATACGCTCGATGTTGATCGTAATGGCATCACCGATCTTGTCATCCCTGGCATGATCGCGCAGGGCGGCGTGCCTTCAGAACGCGCGCCAAACTATTACGTGTTTCGTCGTAGCGCGGATGGGACGTGGGAATCGTACGACACGAACTTGCGAATTCCACAGGGCCGGGTGGTGTTTGGCGACTTTAATGGCGATGGCCTGCCCGATGCCGTTACGGGCGACAGCGCCGGACGTCTGCTGACGTGGATGAATACGGGTAAGGGATTCGCCGAGAAGCCAGCAAATAGTCTCGATTGGGATGGTGCCGTGCCGCAAACCAAATACCTCCACTTGGCACAAGCCCTCGATTGGGACAGCAATGGTCAAACCGATCTGCTGATACCGCTCGTTGATTCCATTAGCCCCGACATTCCACGGTGGGTCATTCTCCAGGCGACGCGAGGAACCGGCGACTTTACCTTCAAGCGTATCGATTCGGGTATTCCCTTCGAGCCGCTGCTCAGTGACGCCATTACGCTTGCGGATCCACACGGCCCCCGGATTGGCGACGTCAATGGTGATGGTGCTCCAGACATTGCAGTTTTCTTGGGCAATCAACTCCATCTTTTCGTGAACCGCGCGAAAAGTCCCGATGTACTCGTTGGATTTTCCGATGGCTTCAATGAACGAGATCCCGACGAAAGCGAATTCATTCCCAATGTTTCGATTTCGTACGGCAACTTGACCGACGAATGGATCACGAACGGCGAATAACCCAACGACCCAAAGAAGGAATCGTATTTCTATTTGTCGCATTCCGACCCAACG
>JANORL010000968.1:0-5141 GCA_031415295.1 Polyangiaceae bacterium
CTGAGGCATGGTTGAGTGCGCCATCGTTGCCGTCAGGAAGCCTCGTTTGGCAACATGCTTCCGCGCGTCGACTTTGTCACCCGAGAAATGGACACGCATATGGCCTACGATTTCTTCGAAATTCCGACTCATGATGGCCGAAACATTGACATCGTCTTCGCTGATCCCACCCAGCCGCCGATGCCCAGCTTCGTGCATTACGGTTATGCAGTTGGTAGTGCTGCCGCAAGTTGGCCCGAGTTAACGGTTCGGCGCGGGATTCCGCTAGCAGAGTTGCGCAACTGGAAGCAATTTGCGCAGCGTCATCCTCTTGCGGCTGAACGTCTCGGTTCGGGGCGGGGATACACTCCTGGGGAATCGGTTCTGCGTGCAGCGGCCGTGCCGAGCGAGTACTCGTCACATACTGCAATGCGTCTCGGTGCACTTGAATTGATAGCCAACATATTTTCTGGACGGATTACGGCCAATGACAAGGATCCTTTTCCCCATCAGCTTGCTCTGCAGCAGTTCATGCGTGCAGAGGATGCGCGTGTTCAGCGCATTCTTGTGGCCGACGAAGTTGGATTGGGCAAGACGATCGAAATCGGTCTCGTGCTGCGTGACGTTCTGATCGCGCGTGGTTCTCTTGACGAATTTTCGTGCATGTATTTGACATCGGGGGGCTTGGTAGAGGATGCAGCGCAGAAATTACGATCCGTCTTGCGGGGCGCGCTCGGTGAGCAGAACATTGTAAGCGAGGTAGAATCGTTTGTGCAGTTTGGTCGTGGCAATACTCGAGGAATTCACGTTGCAAGTATGCACGCCGCCCGCCTCTACACAGACCAGAAGAAGCAAAATCTTGTGGCTGGTGTTGCACCTGATATTGTGGTTATCGATGAATGTCATCACTGTGCGAGTGATGAGCGCCTTGCTGGCGCCAGCGCGATTGCGCGACGAAATGCTACACTTACTTACGTTGCGGCACATCAACTCGTTGGGGGACAATTTTGGCCGGGATCGCGCCCACCTCGTCTTGTGATTCTAATGAGCGCCACGCCTTTCCGTAATACGGAGCAATTCGCAAATCTTCTGCGCTTACTTACCCATGGAGTGGACGGCTTCAATGCGTATGCGCATGATACCGACGCACGCCGGCTTATTGAGCGGGTGCGTGCGCCCGAAAGCAAGTCGGCTATCGCGTGGCGTCGGCAGGACGATGAATCAGTGCGTTCGTGGTTGGGCGAACGACTGTTTCCAAATCTACGTATCGTGCGCCCGCACCGAGATGAGCCGCGCCAACTCGGCATCACTCCGGAATACCTTGCGATTATCTCGGAAATTCGTACTGCAATTCGTCAAGTGATGATGAACCATAAAGCCCATTTTGGTGGTTTCGCCATCGCTCAGCTTGAGAAAAAGTTGACGAGCAGTTCTATCGCCGGTGCGTGTTATCTTTTTAGCTGGTGCGTGCGCCATTCAATCTGGCAGAGCCTAGACGCGTACAGGCGAGATGTTTCCATTGCAACTGATAGTTTGCGGCGCTTGCTCATTGAAATTTCACAGCGTCTTGCTACTTTTGACAAGCAAAGCACGGCGCGTCACGCCGAGGTGTATCTGCCGAGCGACGGTTTCCGATTCGAGGCGCGTGCACTTTCTCAAGGGGGTACGCTGCCAGACATTTATCGTTTCCAGGAAAAGTTGCGCGAGGCAGCTGACGACGATCATGCTGCATTTATCGCGGATTCAGACGAAATTCAAAAGATTACCGGACTTGGTCTCCGATTGCTACGATTTAGCCAGGACGGTTCGAACGGCGTTGAAAACGCTAAACTGCAATGGCTAGAGAATATGCTACTTGAGCACGCTGACGCGCGTTTTCTTGTTTTCACTGAGAGTCTACAGACATGCGCAATAATACAAAGCGCGATGTCGCGCACGTGTAGGACGCTTACTGGTGATATGGGTGCCAGCAAGCGTGACGAAGTGGTTGCCGAATTTAGAAATCCACGTAGCTCTGTTCGCGTTCTCGTGGCGACCTCGGCTGCGGACGAGGGTTTTGATCTGCAGGTCGCCAATCGAGTTGTTCATTGGGATCTTAGTTCGTCACCAGCTGTGCTCATGCAGCGTAATGGCCGTGTAGCGCGACTCGGTCAAATTTCGGACGTTACGGCGTACTATCTAATTTTACCAGGGACACATGAGGAGCGACGCGATAGCGCGCTCGTCGAGCGTTTTGCGGCACTCGGCATCAACGACGCTCGCCTGCAGCTGAAAATTTTGGGGACGCTAACTGACGAGGAACAGTCCCGGCTTGAGGAGGCGATCGAGCTAAATGAGATGAATATGGTTGGCGAAATGCTTTTTTCTGCTCGCCGTGATAATGAAGAAATGGATCGCAAACTGCAGGAACTTAGCGCAAGTTTAAAGGTGATGTGGGTGCTCGATCGGAAACAATTGGCTAAGCGCCTTCAGGCATGGGCTGGTATGGGACTCCCCGAAAGCGAAGCGGTTGAACTCAAATTTCAGCAGGTTCGTTGGATGCGCCCGGTTTTTGGAGAACATTCCAGTGCGGAGGAGGCGTTCGCTCAAGTTGCGACAATAACGCTCGAAAGTAATCATCAGGAGGTTACCTTTGATCCCGAGTTTAAGGTTTTTTCGCCAGAGTCCCGAAATTACCGGCTGGCTGGTCTGCGGCCATGGACACTGAAAACAAGATTTAACCAGCAAATGGAAATTCGACCCGATCAGTCAATCGATATGCTGGGTGGGCTTGCATTTTCACTCGCGCGATTGCCGCATGCGGACTTTACGATTCTATCAAGGGCTGCACTTGCTGATGTGATTCCGGCCCTTGCATCAAGTAGCTACATACTGTTTGCGACGCATCCAATGCGAGAAGGCGAGACCGTGGACGATGCACGCATGGCTCCTTATCTAACGTTTTACGCATTCGCAGATCTCAACGCTGAGCCATATTTCGAAGGAAAAGCGGATGACGTGCACCGCTTAATTACTCTGCTTGAGCAAGATGCACGTCGGCGCGGAGAACCGCTGCGTGACGACGATGCCAAACGTCATCTCGCGGCAGGTGAGAGAATTCGAGCTTGGCTAAAAGGTCGCGCGCGGATCGGTGGTGCATCGCTATTCGAAGCCGCGCTCTACCGATTACCGATTCCGGTAGCGCTACTCGCGATCCAAGATAGTGGTTGAACACGACATGTGTTGAATGCACTGGTCACCGGCCCATTGGGTTGTGATCGTGTACATTGACTTGATCCGCCACCGCCCGTCACTCACACTCCGCCAAATGCCCCGCCCTCGTTCCGGCACCGTTTTCCAGTCCTCCGGCCGCTGGTTCGCTCGGATCATGCTGGCGGACTCGTCCGATCGCCCCGCCATCGCCCTTCCGACGTGCCAAACCAAATCCGACGCCGACGCCCGCGCAGCGGCGCTTTCTGAAATCGCTGCCAAGCTTCGTAAAGCTGGGCGCCTCGATATCGCGCGCACGTAATTCGATGCTGCTGCCAGCGCTCCCGACGGGAAAGCGCTCGAGCTGGGCCTCCGCAACGTCGACCTCGTTTGTCTTGGTCGCAGACCAAATGCCAAAATGCCCACCATTCGCGAATTCGTCCAAGCTTGGACGCGCGGCGACCTTGCACGCGACTACCCCGACCACGTACGCGTAAAACGATCGATCGGTCACGACATCCGCCGCCTCGAAAACTAAAATACCCCGTCGTCGGCGATATTCGAATTGACGCCTTTACGCTCGACCACGCGCATCGTCATGCGCGCTTTACCCGCCAAACGCGCACCCGCTATACGACGTCACATCGCACAGATCCTCAATCGCATTTGCAAGATGGCGCTTTTTCCGTTGCAACCCATAGCGACATACCCATTGCCGTTCGGTGTTCTCGCAAAAATCGGACCCGGCAAGGCAAAAGGATCGCGCGTCCGTGAAGCGTTACGTTGCGCTGGAATGAGGATGGAGTCGAGATGCGGCGGCGGTCTTCGAGGTAACTGAGGAAGCTCGATGGCGGGGATCGAGGTAGCCGAAGAAGCTCGATGGCAGGGATCGAGGCAGCCGAAGAAGCTCGATGACGGGGATCGAGGTAGCTGAAGAAGCTCGATGACGGGGATCGAGGTAGCCGAAGAAGTTCGATGGCGGGGATCGAGGTAGCTGAGGAAAGTCGATGGCGGGGATCGAGGTAGCTCAAGAACTCGACGACACGGGGATCGAGGTAGCTGAAGAAGTTGGATGGCGGGGAACGAGGTAGCCGAAGAAGTTCGATGGCGGGGGTCGAGGTAGCTGAGGAAACTCGATGGCGGGGGTCGAGGTAGCTGAGGAACGAGAAACGTTCGTGAACCAATTCCTTGCTCACGTAGTTCCGCCAATGTTCCGTATTGGCTGCGGGGATATCACTGATTCGACTGGACGACAGACCGGCCAACTCGATCTCGTGATTGAGTACCCATTCGTTCCCAGCATGCCGATCATCAATACAAGGTGGCGTGGGATCGTGCCCTAATGTTTCACGAGCGGGGTTGGCTCGCGGATTGAAACATCAGGGCGGAAGGAGGGCAGGTGTGATTGTGGCGCCGTAATCCTTGACCTTGCCACCTGCCAGCTCTCGAACCAAAAGCGTCGCACCTTCGAGGGCGTTCAGCCAATCTTGGCCATACGCCCTCGTATGATCATCAGTCTTGAACCCGACCACATCCACGGCAACAGACCAGAGATCGTTTGGCTCTTGCCGCAAGTCATGGATCTTGATCGTAATGGGCCGTGGCGGGCTACCATCACCTAAATCCAGAATCGACTCCATTTCAACGTTGATCATCTTTCACACGCCTTTAGGCACTTGCCGAGTTCCTGGTTGCACCTATTCATGCAGGGTTTATCGCCTCTTTTGCACCGAGCAATGCATTTCAAATTGTCCGCATCACAATATTTTTTACATCGTTCCACGGGATCTTCTTCCGTGCCCATTAGGCTGGAACATGGCCGCACGACTCAACTCCCGATATACCCAGGTGGACCCCCATGGCCGACTCACAGCGCTCTTTTGCTTCTGCGGTACTAGCATGATCGCCCTGGTAGTTCGAGGTGCAGCTCGTGGTCACTCCCCTGGATTTGCACTCGTCTGACCCGGCTTTCC
>JANORL010000969.1:0-4493 GCA_031415295.1 Polyangiaceae bacterium
AAACCGCGCCCAACCCATCTCCTCGACCGAGTTCATCAACGAGTTTGCCCACGTCAAGCGCACTCGTCACTGCGCCGCTGCCCATTCCTGCGTCGATGACCCCGGCGTCCCTAGGCTCTGGCGTGCCGCTCGACGCGCCTGTGACCGACGTCAAAGCCGTCGGGGAAACACCGTTTCAAGCCCTTGGCCGTGGAGCGAATACCGCTGCCGATCGGGCGCTCGCTGAAGGGGACGCGGCGTATCAACGCGTCGATTTCGTTGCTGCTCAAAAGGCCTACGAAAAAGCAGCGAAGTTGGCGCCCAAAGATCCTGCGCCCTTGGTCGGTGTCGTGCGATCGCGTTTGTCCGCGGAGCATGCGCCCGTCGACATCGCGGCTGCACCGAAACATCCGGGCCTCGAACAATCCGTCAAAGACCTTGAAAAAGCTGTGCGTCTCGATGGGAAGTTTGCCCCGGCACGTCTCGAACTCGGTCGTTCTTTGTTGGTGTTGGGACGCATGGACGAAGCTCTTGCGGTGCTTCGTAAAGCCATCGACTTGGCTCCCGCGGATGCAGAAACGCATTCGGCGTTTGGCGTGGCACTTCTTGCCACGGGGGGCATCGAATCAGCGGCGCGTGAGTTCGAGGTTGCAGCGGGCATCGAATCGAGTTCTGCGGTGCGCTTCAAAAACCTGGGCACAGCGCTTCTTGCTGCGGGCAAAAATGTCGAGGCTGCCAGGGTTTTCGAACGTGCAGCGGTGCTTGCTCCGGCGGATGCGCGTATTCAAAACGATCTAGGAACGGCGCTCTTGACGGTTGGTCAAACCGATCGCGCGCTGAAGTGTTTGACCACGGCGGTCACGCGGGATCCACGGCGCGCCACGTACCGTTCGAACCTTGGTTATGCGTGGGCGCAAAACGGGGATTTGGGGCGGGCGATCGTCATTTATCGCGAGGCGCTTGCGCTTGATGAACGATTGGCCAGTGCGTGGATCAACCTCGGGAATGCGTTGGCGAAGCAGCGCAAGTTTGTCGAGGCGCATGCCGCGTACGACAAGGCGCTGGCGATCGATCCGGCGGACCCGCGGGTCATCGCAGTCATTGACGAACTGAGCGCGATCGAGCGATCCGAGCGCCCTGAAGGCGTACCGCCGTCGGTACCTAAAGACAAACCGTAAGTTTGACCCGTGGATGTTCTTGACCTTTGGGATGAACAGCGCTTCATTGCGCGAGCTGGTATTGGGTTTCTACGATGACAATCGACGTCGACGATATCGTTGGTGTAGGTGGCGAACTCGAGCCGAAGGTGCTCATCGAGGCGTATCGGAAGGGCGTGTTTCCTTGGCCGATGGACGGTTTGGCCGTCATTCCTTGGTTTTGCCCGCGAGAACGCGCCATTCTCGATTTCAAGCTGATTCACGTTCCGCGTAGTTTGCGTAGGTCGCTCCGACAAACGCCGTTCGTATGTTCTGTAGATACCCAATTCGATCGGGTCATCGAATTGTGCGGCGACGTTCCGCGGCCAGGGCAAGACGGTACGTGGATAACGCCCGAGTTATTGGCGGCATACAAAGAAATGCACAGCATGGGATATGCGCATTCCGTCGAAGTATCGGATTCCACGGGACGAATGGTTGGCGGCATTTATGGTGTTTGCGTCGACGGCGTGTTTTCGGCCGAAAGCATGTTTCACCTCGAACCCAATGCGTCGAAAATTGCCTTGTTCCATTTGGTTTCCGTGCTTGAAACTGCGGGACTCGATTGGATGGACATTCAAGTCATGACGCCGCACATGAAAGCGCTTGGCGCCGTGGTGTTGACGCGACGCAAGTTCCTCGACAAACTGAAGAAAACGCAAGCGCGCGGGTTGGAACCTTTCGGGAAATGATGATTGCGAGGTCGGTCGCAGTCATGCTTTCCGACATTGGCGACCTCGAACTCACCGCGCTTCGCGGACGTTAACTTTCTCGCCCGACGATCGAAGGACCAAGCGTGGCGTGAAGGACGGTCAGTGTTTTCTCGTTAACAACGCAAAAGTGGTTGGCACCTTTTTGGGGGGGCACTTTTTAGGGCAGGGAAAAGTGGTTGGCACCTTCTCGTGTCGTTTCCAGCCTTCCCCCTTGACAATGACCGCAACTTCCGCAAATGCTTCGCACACGAAACATCCGTGGGCACTCTATCTCCCGACACCAAGTCTGACGTCGATGCGATTGTCGAGACCATAATCTACCTCTACACCGAGTCTCGTCGGCTGACGAAGGGCATGGCGGCGCAGTTTGGTTTAACTGGCCCTCAACTCACGGTCATCAAACTGCTCGAAGAACTCGGCGACTTGTCGTTATCGTCGCTGTCCGAACGTATTCGCGCTCAAAACAGCACAGTCACGGGCATCATTGACCGGATGGAGCGCGAGGGGCTGGTGACGCGGGAGCGCAGCACGACCGATCGGCGCATGGTATTTATTCGGCTCACGGACAAAGGGCGTGAACTGGCGCGGGGAATTGCCGTCGAGCCGCTCGAGATATTCCGTAATGCGCTGGCGAGTTTGCCCGAGCGTGATGTTGGGGAATTGTTACGGATTTTGATGAAATTGCAAAAAAATGTCCTTTCTCGAGTCGAAGGGGCAGTGGTCGAGCACGAAAGCGGCAAAGAACGCGGGAAGGTGGAAGAGCCATGAAGGAAAAACAATCGTTCACGGGTGAACCCAAATCGGCCGACGGTCGCGATCCAGACATTTGCGTCGTTACGTGTGCCGTTTCGGGTGTATTGGCCAATCGTCGTCAATGTCCGGGCATTCCGTATACGCCCGCTGAGATTGCTGACGAATGCAAACGTGCGTATGACGCGGGTGCGGCGGTCGTGCACATTCATGCCCGACAAGACGATGGAGCGCCGACGTTTTCCCCGGCGGTATTTGCCAAAATCAAAGAAGAAGTGCGGGCCCGTTGCCCCATCATTCTGAATTTCTCGACTGGAACGATCCTCGAAGACGTCACCGAGCAATGCACGTACATCCGTGAGAGCAAGCCCGAGATCGCGGCGCTCAACATGGGGACCATGAATTATTCGAAGTATTCGCGTGCGCGAAAAAACTTCGATTTCGACATGGTTTTTCCCAATACGTACGAAAAAATCATCAAAATGCTCAAGGCCATGAACGAATCCGGAGTCAAACCGGAACTCGAGTGTTTCGATACGGGACACACGCATGGGATTTGGCCGCTGCTCGATATGGGCGTTTTGAAAAAGCCGTTGCAGTTCTCGTTTATTGTGAATGTGCTTGGCGGCATTCCTGGACTTGTCGAATCGTTGCAACTGCAAACGAAAATCATGCCCGCCGGATCGGAATGGGAAGTCATTGGCATAAGCCACGGACAGTGGAGAATGCTTGCTGCCGCGCTCGTGCTTGGAGGCAACATTCGTTGTGGTCTCGAAGATCACTTGTATTTGCCGAGCGGTGAGATGGCCAAATCGAATGGGGACCTCGTGGATGTTGCCGTGCGTCTCGTGCGTGATATCGGGCGGCGTCCAGCGACTGTCGAAGAAGCGCGCCAGATTCTGTCTCTCGGAGCGCCGCAATGACGGAGCGGAATTACGCGTTTATCGAGGTTGTCGGGAAGGACCACGGATCCGCGTGGATTACGCTAAAAAATCCAGCTCGCAAAAACGCGATTGGCCCGGTGATGATCAACGAGCTGCTTTGGGCGCTCGAGGATGCCGCGAATGACGATTCTGTGCGCAGTATCGTTCTCACGGGCGCGGGTGATGCATTTTGCGCCGGTGGTGATTTTGCGCAAATGACGGGTGGCGCAGGAGCGAGTGAATTGCCGCACAAGGGCGATTATGCAGATTTGCTTTTGGCGATCACTCGATCACCCAAACCCATCGTGGCGCGCGTCAATGGACACGCCATGGGTGGTGGATTGGGACTGGTCGCGGCCAGTCATTTCGCGGTGGCTTCGCGGAATGCGAAACTTGGAACCCCAGAAATCAACGTCGGGTTATTTCCGATGATGATCATGGCGGTATTGGCGCGGGTCGTTCCGCAGCGGCGTCTACTGGAAATGATGCTTTTTGGGGAACGAATGGACGCGGATGCTGCCGCAGCGATTGGCCTTGTTGGAAAAGCCGTGGATGCCGATGGTCTCGATTCGGAAGTTTTGCGTATTACGCAAAATGTGGCCGCAAAAAGTCCGATCACGGTTCGTCTGGGCCTCGAAGCGTTTGCGACCCAAGCCGACTTGTCGCTCGTTGATGCATTGCCACTGCTTCGTGATCGTCTTGGCGGCGTGCTTTCGACGGACGATGCGCGTGAGGGACTCATGGCATTTTTGGAAAAACGTTCACCGAAGTGGACTGGCAAGTAAAACAATAACGTAAGACCATATGACGCCAATTCGCACCTCACCCCCTAGCCCCCTCTCCAACTTCGCATCACAGCGTGATGCTTCGTGGAGAGGAGGAATCGGACTCCCCCTCTCCACGAAGCGAAGTGGAGTTGGAGAGGGGGTTGG
>JANORL010000970.1:0-1602 GCA_031415295.1 Polyangiaceae bacterium
CACGTCAGGTTGACGTCTTGGATATTCGCCAGGTCTTCCCGACGATAGACAAAACGTAGCGGGTAGTTGGTGACGTGCGTAAAACAGCCGCGTTGGCAATCAGGGCAGAGCTGCGTTCGGTCCAGCAAGGACTTGGGGGACATGGGCGGCATGACGTGCTCGATGAACAGTTGTTGTCGACGAAGTGCTTCGAGTTCGCCGGCTTTGGTTTTGGCATAGACGGGCCAGAACAGCGCTCCCGTTATGCCCGCAGCGAGGAGCCGTTCCACATCGACGTCCTGCACGAGAATGTCGCGCTCAATGGTCGCCGCGACGCGTAATTTTTGGGTCTTCTTCAGATCTCTACGAGAGACGTTCAGCGCTGCGGTTTGTCGGACCCCCGTTCCGCACTTCGGACAAGCTTTCGAATCGTCGTACGCCGCGACCGCCAGGGCAAGAACATGTCCCCAGGGGACGACCACAAGCAACGGCGCGGCTTGCAGCTCGTCTTCCGTGTAGATGTCGCGGCGATACACCCAACGTTCCTCACCATATTGGTCGAGCAGGGCGAACACCTTGGAGACACGTGGATCGTTCTCGTCCAGTGTCACCTTTACCAGGATACTCAGAGTATCGTTGACCGATAAATCCAGAATCTGGACGACGTCTTTCCCGCATTGGGACGGGCCAAGGATGGCGTCTGCATGCCCGGGTAGATCGGCTGCATGAAACTGTATCTCTAGGTTTGTTTTCATCTTCGTTTGCCTTGGGTCGTGCCTAGCGCCAGTAGGATTCGATGGCGTCCATCCAGTGCGGATACTTTTTATACACTACTTTGTAGATCTCTCGCAGCTCTTCCTTGGTCATGGTTGGGTTCGCCTTCCATGCCGCTGCGAGCGCCTTGCTGATTGGCGTGTGGTCGGCGTCCGCGAGGATGATGGACGGGTACGTCTTGGCCACCTCGTCGACGGCCTTATCGAGCGCCTTTTCGCTAAGGGCCGGATTCTGCTTCCTCATGATCTCCTTGATCGCCCGCCTCTCGAAAATCTTGTGCGCTTGAAACTTGCCCCCGAGTTTTGCCGTGAACTTCTCGCCCAGCGCATAAGGCATAATCGTTTGCATTTCCTGCAAACCCTTGGCCATTTCGAATTGGCCCGCGCTCTGGATGAGTTCGTCGGCGACCTTCATCATCTTTGCATCGGCTTCTTTGATGAAGGTGCGTTGGCCCTTTTTGCCGATTTTGATGATATCGTCGATGAACGATTTCGGGCTCATACCGACGGACGTGAGGATTTGCAGCGTCGCCACACCGGCTTGCAAAAGGGGAAAACTGAATCCGCCCACATTTTTGCCACCTGGAATACCCGAACGATCACCCTGCGCATGGTTTAATGGTCCTGACGTATCCATTTGCGCCAATGCGCCCGCAACAGCCAGGTTGTTGGCGAGCGTCTCGAATGTACTCAACGGCGGCCCTTTGCCATCGGGACTCGACGTCGCCGACGGCGGACCTGACCCTGTTTTCGGCGTCGTACTCGTGGCTGTTGGTGACGCAGGCGTTGCTGCGTTTGTCGAACCGGATGATTGCGACGCCGTACCCGCTTTTGCGCCTCACCCCCCCAG
>JANORL010000971.1:0-9976 GCA_031415295.1 Polyangiaceae bacterium
GAAAATGCGCGTCGGGAGCAAAACGATGCCCGTGCCGCCTGGTGGATCGGTCGCGCATGTCATTTGCTCGGAGACGTGGCCGTACCTGCCCGTGCGAATCGAATCTGGCATATCGAAGGAGATCCGCTCGAAGCTTGGATCGAGGCTCGATGGGATTCCTTTCGAGACGTGACGGTTCAGGAAATCGACCTGAAAATGCCCCAAGAAATTGTCGAAGAATTGGCACGCGTGGCTTCGACGTTTCCTGCCGATACGACCCGCACACCGTGGGGCCGTGCCCGATTTCAATGGTTTGGTCGCGGAAGAAAACTGGTCGACGACGAACTTGCTGAACAAGCGCGCATTTTAATACCAATCGTCATCGCTTGCACGAAAGCACTCTTGCAAGGCGTCGATCGGGCATGACGCGGAAGCAAGATCCAAGATGCGCAGACGGTCCGTACAGAAAAAGAATCGGCAACGAAAGAAAACATCGGTACCGTGGTGAAATCGCGCTACGATGCGCGAACGTAGGAGGCTTTTTCATGCGTTTGTCTTCGAATGTGGGAATCGTGTTGGCGGCCGTAGGATTGGCGGCAGTTGCAGGATGCAGCTTGGAGGCCGAGTCGCTATTTGCAAGCTCATTTCCGAAAGCCAGCAGCGGGGGTGCCGGAGGACAAGGCGGCGACGGGGGATTGGGCGGCGCAGCCGGCGGAGGGGGAAAAGACCAAAGTTCGAGTTCGAGCAGTTCGAGTGCCAGCTCGAGCAGTTCGGGTGGCGTGGATCCACAAGCGTGTGGCCAATGCTCATTTCAAGCTTGTCAGACAGAGATCTTCGCCTGTGGACAAGCGTGCCAGGGATACTTTTCGTGCGTTCAGGGCTGCATGGATGCAACGTGCGCCAACGATTGTGTCACGAAATTCCCTCAAGGAAAACCCATTCAGGATTGCACGTGTAAATCGTGTCCGGCTGATTGTGGAGCGTTGTGCGATTCCGGCTCGAGCAGTTCCAGCAGTTCCAGTAGTTCGACCAGTGGTGCGATGTGCTCGACGTGTAGCCAATTGCTCCAAGGGAATCTGGGACAACCGTGTCCAGGTTCGGATCAATTAATCGGCGCGTTGTTTACGTGCACGTGCCAGCAAAATTGCACAATGGCATGCGGAGCAACGTGCCAAGGTGGGGGGCAGCCCGATCAGACTTGCTTTACGTGCGTCGGACAGAAATGCGGCACGCAACTTCAGGCGTGTTTGCAGGATTAAACACGTTCAGTTCGCCGTTTTTTGCGAACTTTTCCCCTCCCCCACTGTCTTTGCGGCAATGCGTACCTCCATCGCGGCACTTGTCGCAAACACGTTGCTCGTGGGTTGTGTTTCGACGCGCAGCAACGTCCCTCTGACAAGCGTTCCGCGTAAAATAACGGAGACCGTTGCCGCGGCGCCCGTCGCGATCGTGGTGGCCCGTCGAATACCGTTGATCGGCGGTGCTTGTCCACTGTTTTTCCCGCCGCACGAGGTGGGATCGGTCATGCGCATACCCGCGACGATGATGTCAACGGCCATGGATCCAGTCATGAACGCGTTGTGTTCGTGCACCAAACCTGGTGAATACGCGGTGATCGTGACGCAGATTGACTTTGGAGGAGGGGCGGCGCAGATCAAAGCGCCCGAGTCTGCGCAAATCAACGAATGCCTCGAAATGTTGCACGTGAGGTTTTCCCCCATTGAAGTTAGCGACGAGTTTCCGAGCGATTGCATCAATTGTGGACCTCGATATTACGGCGTTTTCGCCGACAGCCCACCTCGACCGAAACCTGGTGGATTACGTTTGATGTATTCGTTTCTGCTCGATCGCACGGGTGAGATCTTGGATTGTCCTGGCCATACACATGCGGAACGAGGAGCATGCAAGCCCGATGTCAATGCGGCACCACCGACGGCACCCAAATCGACGTGTGGGTGTGGCACGACAGACCTGGCGTGTGCGATTGCGTGTGCAGGGGCGCGATGACCTGCAGATGACGCTACTTCTTGGTTGTTGACAAAATTTTGCGAAAGATCCGACGTTTCACGATCTCGGTGTGGCAGCGTGACGAGAATTGTCGCTGAATTGATTATTTCGCCAAACGCCGAGCATGGCCCAGAATTTGCGGGCCATCTTTGGTTCCCGTAGGCGTTGGTTCCCATCCACGCACAATACGGGCATCGAGCAATTCGTCAGCGGTAGGTAGGTGATCCCAAACGGCGACCGCCGTTAATCCGCCGAGTCACGTGGCATCGTATACAAGCCAGACGCCGCTAGGATGTCCGATAACGACATCATGGGTGTATTCGTCCTGAACGATGACGTCGCGGACCATTTGCAGAGGTTTTGATCCAAGGCCCCACCGGACGACGTCTTCGAGCGTTTTATGCGAAGCGACCAAGGTCTCGATGCTGCTGCGGATGTGATCGCTTGCGACGACG
The DNA here is from genome assembly GCA_031415295.1 of Polyangiaceae bacterium. GTDB lineage: Bacteria > Myxococcota_A > Polyangia > Polyangiales > Polyangiaceae > Polyangium. The sequence goes on from JANORL010000971.1 coordinate 2,442, forward strand.
CGCCATTCGATATCAGGACGGTCGACGATAGTGCATGATGACATGGTGTCCAAGCATGACATGAGAGACTGCGCGATGCAATGACTGGATCTCCCTGGATGGGTTCACTTTGATCCACCTGGTCCATCCATGCCCCACCTATTGGCGCCCATTCGCGAGGAACTCCGCAATTGATTGCGTACGTGCCCGAACATCGAGCCTATCGAGTCGAGGCATCCTTTTTGCTCATCGTCCGAAGCATGAAACGAACCCAGTCCACTTCCCATTTCTGTCGTTTTGCAGCTCTGCTGGCCGTCGCGTTTTCTTTCGCGGCGTGTATTGCTCAACCCGAAGATCTCGATATCGTCGGCGTCGATGAAAACACCGCAACGTCGGAAGGGGGCGTCGCGGGAGCGTTGCCCATTGGCACAAAGCTTATTGCGCAAACCAACGTCAACCTGCGCGCTTCAGCGTCGACGTCGGGATCGATTCTCGATGTGGTCGTGGCAGGCGACGAAGTGACCATAAAGGCCACGAATCCTCAAAGCGGGTTTTACAAAATCGACTACAAGGGGCTCCTTGGCTGGAGTTCGGGGAAATATTACAAGAAAGCCCCGACGCCTCCCGTCGTATCCACGAATGCGACGGCCGCCCCCTCCGACCTCGTAGCCCTCTTGACGGCATGCCAACAGGTTGCGGGAACGACGAAGTTTGCGACGGATTCGGGCGGACCGAAAACCATTCCCCTTTGCCAGCTCAATGGCGCCATTTGGTGGACGGCGGACCTCGATGTCGATTGCGATGGTGGTCAAGGCGCGGCGTGTAAAGCCGATCCGTATTATCAAGCGGAGACATCGACGGTCGATTCGACGGGCAAGCCGCTCGATGCATCGACACTGCCCTTTGTCGTCGCGCCGTTGCCCAGCAATGGATTCGATTACAAAGCCCACGGATTGAAACTCGGCAGCGTCGTCGGCGTGATTTATCAAAATAAAATCATGTACGGGATCCTTGGAGATATGGGACCGGCGGGCGTGATTGGCGAGGCGTCTTATGCCTTGGCGCAAAAACTCGGTATCAATCCGAGCCCTATTTCGGGAGGCGTCGACAGTGGCGTGACGTATGTCGCATTCACTGGGACGAGCGCCATCGTCACAAAGAAAGAAGACGCCGTGCAGGCGGCACAAATTGGAGCATCGCGCGCCGCCGCAATCGTGCAATCGAATTGAGTTTCCCCGGCCCTGCTCGTTGACCATCCCGTCCGAACGTTTTTCCAACACACGTCGACTCTCGCCTTACCGTGAACTTCGCGGATGACAAGACATCCCAATTGAGGTACAACGTCCGCGTACCTCGACGGATGCTTTGATGATCGCGGCAATTCTCCGAATTTGTGCGTACATGCTTGGCGCGAGCGTCGTCGCTGCCCTCACGTTTCGTTGGCTCGACGTGCGCCTTTTGCGCAATTCGTCGCTCCCAGCGATGTGGGACCGTCTTTTGCGTCGTGGACTCGCCGCTGCTTCCGTGCTGATTCCGCTGGGAATGTTGCAGCTACTTTATTTCCGCGAATGCCCTCGGATCATCGCTGCGCCGTTGATGTGGCTCGCGTTTTGTTGGATTGGCGTTCTTTTTTTCGTACTCGTCGCCCTCGTCGCCATCGAATTGCCATTACGCGTCGCGTTTCGTTTTGCCCCGGCGCGACGCACATTTTTTTCGCGAATGGCTGCATCTTGTGCCACGGTCTTTGGCCTGTCGTTTTCGACGTTGGGCCTGTATTCGGCTTTGAGTGGGTTTGTCGTGCGCCGAGTGCGGGTTTCGTTGCGAAATCTGCCGCGACGTGCCGATGGAAAACCTTACCGTCTCGTGCAGCTGTCCGATTTGCACGTGAGCGCTCAAATTGGCGGCGATTTCGTACGGGAAGTCGTGAATCAAACGAATGCCTTGAAGCCGGACGGAATCGTCATCACGGGCGATCTGGTCGACGGCGGTATTACGGAACTTGGTCCACACTTGGAATCCTTGCGCGATCTTCACGCACCAGAAGGGGTTTTTGCAGTCACTGGCAATCACGAATATATTTCAGGTGCGGATGAATGGGTGGCGTATTTCGCGACCTTGGGCCTCCGAGTTTTACGCAACGAACGTATTTCACTACAATCATTCGATCTTGCCGGAATCGATGACGACGTGGGTCCGAGTTGGCTCCCGCATCATGGACCCGATTTGCAAAAAGCACTCGCCGATCGCGATCGCAATCGCCCTGTCGTGCTCCTGGCTCACCGTCCGACGCAGCTACCTCATGCAGCCGAACACGAAGTCGATTTGCAGTTGTCGGGACATACGCACGGCGGACAAATCAAACCACTGGATTTGCTCGAGGCGCCCTATGTTTGGGGCTTGTATCAATTGAAAAAGACGATACTGTACGTGAGCGCTGGAACAGGCTATTGGGGACCTCCGATGCGTCTGGGTACGCGCGCGGAAATCACGCTTTTGGAACTCGTTCCAGCGGAAGAAGACGCGAACGCATGAAGCATTCGTATCGCAATGCATTGGTGACTGGTGCTTCGTCGGGCATTGGTCGTAGTTTGGCCAAACGATTGGCGCGAAGAGACGTTCACATATTCGTCGCGGCAAGGCGCGTGGAATTGCTCGAAGCATTGCGTGACGAACTTGCTCGCGAAGGTTTTACAGCAACGGTTGTGCCTCTCGATGTCAGCGATACGGAAGCAACGGTGGTCACGCTACGGGAAATCGATCGCGAACATCCTTTGGATCTGGTGATTGCGAATGCTGGGGTGGGCGCGAATCATGACGTTGCACCTTACGCATGGGAAGCGATTCGCGATGCATTACACACGAATATTTGTGGTGCTGCCGCGACATTGACGGCGGTGCTGCCGCAAATGGTAGCGCGTGGACGAGGGCATCTCGTGGGAATAGGGTCACTTGCGTCGTTTGGTCCTCTTCCGCTCAGCGCCGCATATTGCACGCCCAAAGCTGGTTTGTTTATGCTTCTCGAATGCTTGCGCCTCGATATGGTAGACAAAGGCATTACCGTGACAAACGTGCAAGTCGGATTCGTGGCCACGCCGATGCTCGCCGGCGTCACGCATCCAACGCCGGGATTGCTGAGTGTCGAAGAGGCGTCGGAGAAGATTGTACGGGGATTGTTTGCCGGGCGTGAAGATATCGTTTTTCCGGGCGCATTAGCATTCGCGGCTTGGGCCGGCGGAAAACTACCGCGATTCGTGCAAAAATCAATAGCGCGAAAAACGGCAGGGAGTGTTCGGACGGCGAAAGGATAATCGGCATATGGGCGTAATCTTACCCTCCGATGATGTCAATTGAGCGCGAAATCCTCAAAAAACATAACGCTTGCGCGCGGTGCATTCTCTACCGACGTTTGACTTACGGTCACGACCATTCTCCGCGCCAAAATCTTTGGCGGCCGCTTTTTCGACACGCCGACCCAGCGACGTTTGTCATCGTCGTCCATACGAAACGTCGCCATGTTGCTGCGTCCCGGACCATAAGGCAATCGATACAACGAATACGACCAGCTTCGCGAAAAACGACTGGGGAAAAATCCGCCTTGATGCTTGGCGTCCCGCGATTCGAATCCTTGGATGACTTGCGGCATCAAGAAGTTCAACCAATTCGTCGTTTCTTCTTTCTCTTTCGTCGTGGCTCGATACGCGTGCACCACCTTGTCGGCCACATTCACCGCCTCGATGTGCAAATGATACGACGCTTTCAACACCGGCGATCCAGAGACGGTGCCCTTGGCGATGTCGAGGGCGAGTTTGTCCCCCTCACCCTGTTGGATCGAAACGTATTCGACTTTGCCTCTGATCTCGTCTTGATTGGCATAGTCTCTTTTGTCGGACGGATAATGCAGGACCCCAGAACCCATGCTCTGAAATTCAGTTTCGTCGAACGATGGCGATGGCCCCCATTCGGAATTCCAACCGATTTCACCAAGCGGCCCTGGGGGCAACATGCGCATTTCTTTGGGCGCCGCGGACCACGGAAACGGCTGGCCATCTTGATTGACAAGTCGCACGGGCGGCACGCCTTCAATGGGCGGAGCACCTTCCGCCGCTTCCTTGATGGTCGCTTCGGGCAAATCCGCAATGCGCAATTCAATAACACGCACGACGCCCTGCGGATTCGCGCCGGAATCGATATCGATTTGACGCGAACAACAAGTAGAGTCGAACGCGCAACAAGCTGGACCGATGCTTTTTTTCTTCTCTTTTTTCGCCGGTTTGTCCGTTGACGTTGCCGGCACGGGCGTCACTTCCCATCCGGACGGTGGCGCGGCGTCGTCAGCACTGGCGATTCGTGACGTCAAGGCAAGAGCGGCAATGGCTGCGATGGAAACACGTATTTTCACAACGTCTCCATATACGCAATGAGCGCAGATTTGTCGACTGGAGAAATGACCCCGGTAAACATGCGCTGGTTTTTCTCGGACAATACCTCTTCGAGCGTCGAATATCGTCCGTCGTGGAAATACGGTGACGTGCCGCGAATTCCAATCAATGACGGCGTATCGAAAAATGCGCTGCGCTCTCCTGCAATTCCGCTGCCGACGTCATGCGGAGCCTTGTCCGTACCGCCGGCACGATGGCACGTTTCGCAACCAAAGGACGCATAAACTTGTTTACCACGTTTGACGAGATCCGGGTCTTTGGGTTTTGTTAATGGCGGTGCCGGAATCGACGAGACATACGCCAACAGCGCCTCGAAATCTTCTTTCGACGGCGGATCATTGAGGCCCGTTCCTCCAAGGCGCTGCAGCGTCTCTTTGACGTGTATGCGAGCGTCTTTGTGTTCGCCAAACCAGCCATAAGGAGCGGTTCCTTCGACGCGACCGGCAAGCATCATGGTTTGTCGTTTCCCATCGGGACTCGTCCAGACGAGACCGTCGTCACGCCCCTCGGGATGGCAATTGGCACACGCGCGACCTTGCGCCAAACGCGCGTCACGCGAAGAATGAAAGATTCGCCGACCACGGTCAATTTTGGGATCGCGTTTCTCACCTGTGCGTTGCCACAAAACAAGCGACTTCAAATCACCTTTTTCGCGCCCGATGCTCGATATCGCCCGATCGAATTCAGACCAGAGGACGACGGTTTTCCCCTGATCGTCAATCGACAATCCGCCTGGCCCCGCAGGCATCGAAAAGCGACGTTTTTCCGCAACCGTTGGATCTCCCACCCACGGATCGTATTCGACGACGGCATCGATATCCATACACGCGACGAACAAGCCCTTGTCATCTGCGGCGGCACTTCGCGGAAGAACGCAATCTTGCAACGTCGCAGAATGAAACATGCCGTCGACGTGATTGGTAATCGATTTCTTCTCCATGGGATCGATAACGCTGATGAGTTGTGCAACGGCTCGCGGACCTGCGCCTGTGCCGCCATAACCACCCGTCGTCACGGAAGCCGCAGCGCCTGGATCGACACTCGTATGCGGAGCGAAAATACGCAATGCATCCCGAAGGCCATCTTTACGTGTACCATCCACTCGAGCCAATGCATACCCTTGGGTCGCTTTACGCGGGTTGTCGTTGTCGAATCCCGCCAGATTCGGCTTGACGCGTCGTCCTGTTTGCAACGATGCCGTCTCTGGTTTGCTTTCGGTATTCTCGATGTCCACCGACGTGACGATGCCCCCAACGGCATGCGTGATGAATGCTGTTTTTCCTTGGTTTGCAATCAACACCGCGCGAGGTTCCCGAGAAACCGGTATGACCCGCGTGACCTCGAGGGTTCCGGAATTCAACAATGTGAGTGCCGCGCCAAACCCGCTGGCCACCAGAAGTTTGTCCCCCGTTTCGGCAAGGGCCCACGGTTCGACAGCCGAAAGATTCGTCTTGCAGCGTTCTTCCAGAGGCTTTTGTAAGGCCTCGTCTGCCGCTTCGAAGAGCAATACGTCACCGGTATCGCGGAGCGTCACGGCAACACGCCCATCGGCCAACACGAGCACGTGTCCGGGTTGTCCTTCCAACGGCGTTACGGCCATTTGCCGCATTGATTCGACATCGACGGTATGGATGGCACGTTCGTCATGGTCCGCGACAAACGCCACGAGATGCCCGCCCGCGCGCACGAGTTCGACCGAAGAACTGGCAGCGCCGGGATAAGCGGCCCGTGTGATTCGTTTTGGGTATTTCGCAGCGCATCGAGGTGGTGGCGGTGGCGGTGCCGGTGCCGCAAGTATCGTCGATGAAGACGCAACGGGCCCGGTGGTCGACGGGCCTTTCGAGTTGCACGCAGCTAGGGTGCCGGCAGAAGCAACGGCGAGTGCGGCAAACGATGAGCGTATGAAAAACGTTCGATGGTGCATGCGTATCGTCCGATGGGGATGGCGAAGCGCCGGTGAAACGCCTTGTCGCTCAGTCCGATTCCCACGTCAACAACGTTCGGCAACCAAACCTTGGAAAGGGTCGTGAAAGATGTCTAGCGTTTCCCAAGCTGTACACGCCGAGCGGGTTATGGTAAACAAGACCCATGCGACGAACTTTTCCATTTTTGCCAAGCCTCCGCCTCGAACACGCCGCCGTCGCCTTTACCCTGCTCACGGCGTCTTGCGCGGCGACCCCCGAACCTGTCGTGGCAGATCCCGGTCCGCCCGTGCCTATTGTCGAACATGTTCAATTGCAAGAGATTCTCACTCCATTACCATTACGAGTTCGTTTGCCTACGCGATATGGCGCGGCACATGTTCTCGTTTTCGTGTTGATGTGGGGAACGCACGAATGGAAAGTCATGGAGCTCGAACGCGAAGGCCAAGCGTGGAGCGGTGAAGTATCATGTCGCGAAGTCAGTACGGTCACGGGCGATACGCGATATTTTTTCTTGGCGCTCGATCCAATGGGACAACCGGTCGCCAGCAGCGGTTCGTCGGAATGGCCGCACATTGCAACCATCGTGCGAAATCTTCCTGGCGGACCGCAATCTTTATCTGGTGAATTCAAAGCGACGCGTTGTCACGATCCCGCGGATTGCCCGCCGGATTTTCCCGGTTGCCCAGCCATGGCCATAACTCGCCCCGCATGCCTGAGTCATGGAGAATGCGCAAGTGGAGCATGTGCCTGGGATGGATATTGCGCACCAATGCCCAAAGAAAACGGCATTCAGACCATTCAACTAGGCTCGGACGACGAACGATTGGCTACAGCGGTGCGCGATGTTACTCGACGATATCAAGCCGCCGCTGCGCGGTCGAAAAGTTTCTTCTGAGGTCGAACGATCCGCGACGTATTGATACCCCCTCGAATACCTTCGGAAATAGACGTGGTCGCCCTCGGCCGGATCTATCCCGCCGTATTTTGACACTAGGCATCGTAAAAATTCGCTTCCCATCCGCGGAGTTGCATGGCAAATAGGAGCATGCAAAAACTCTTCCTCGGTCTTGGTTCTCTCGCGTTGACCCTCGTTTTGGCGGCATCAGGTTGCGCGCCCGAAGTTTTCGTCGAAGTCGTCAATGATTCAAACCAAGCTCAACCGAATCCCAATCCGAATCCATACAAACCGACC
>JANORL010000972.1:0-8454 GCA_031415295.1 Polyangiaceae bacterium
AACCTCGTCTGTTGGCGGGCGTTTTACAACCTCTGCGTGGAGAACACGAATATCTGGTGAAACGAAGATATAATCGATCCGGATCTGGGCTCCTTGCGTTGCTTGCCCGCGATCGAGGCGCGTTGGTAGTGTGTACGTGCGATTTTGCGGGGCGAGTGTATCTACGAGCCCACGCGCCCGAACGCTGGCGAGAAGCTTACGATCGAGCATCCGCGCGACGATTGTCTCGGGATTCGACACGTGATCGAGCATCTGCGCGAGCAATGCTTTTGCCGTGACGTCATCTTCATCGGAGAGCGCGTTAAAATCTCCGAGCAGGATGTAGGGCGTTTGCGCTGTCGCTAGTAATGGTGCAAAGGCCGCGGCGCGTTCGGCATCGGTGATATGCGGTGACGGATGGACGATGTCGATATGAACTTCGCGACCGTCACAATCGATGGTTGTGCGCAAAGCAGAAGGCATGATCCCGCTCGGACTGCTGCCCAGGGGGAGACGCTCGACATGAAGAATGGGAAATTTCGATACGAGAACATTGGCCCATTCCCCCTCGAAGCCGTTGCAGGCGACATGTGGAAGGCCGAACATCGTTGCAAAATCGTGCCGAACGATCCGGCCGGCAGCTCCGCAATAAGCGCCTTCCGTCAACGCGACAACGTCAGGAGCCTCCGCACGTACAACGAGGCCCGCGGCGTGCGCGCGCTCCTCGCGATATAGCAGCGTTCTATCGGTCCGCTCGTGGAAGCCGTAGAGAATGTTATAGGTCATCACTTTGAGTTGTTGCATTTGTCGGCGCAGTGTCGCATAACCAGGCGCCGCCTACAAGTACAGATTATGTGGAATTGACCGTTGTCATTCGGCCGCGCGGTAGTAACGTAGAATTGATTGGAGAGTCCAAGCCTTACGCCGATAATCCTTCAGTGCGTGGAGAGTCAAAACCGTACGTCGATAATCATTCAGTGCGTGGAGAGTCAAAACCGTATGCCGATAATCATTGTTGAGGAGCTTCGGGAACGAGTGGAGAACGATATCGAACATGAGGTGGCCTTCCGTTGGGGGGGACGTAGGCTCATCGCGCGGGTGTTGCTCTCAAATGTCTCCGACCGTGAGGTGTGGGCGCCGGGGACTTCACACGATGTGCAACTGCGCCTCGTCCGGATGGGGAATGCCGTAAAAATGGCTCCTAATATGCGGCCGGGGATCGACGACGAGGATCATGCGATGTGGCGGGCGATCGGGCCTGTGCTTCGGGTCGATACGGAAGAGCATATCGTAACGGTGGACGTTGGTTTTCCGATTGACGTGGACATGGATCCAGTACGGGGCCAGCCCGAGCTTACACCGAAGCTTGTCGTGGGTGACTCGGTTGCTGTTCGCGGTGAGCTGCGCGTAACGGAACTGGAGGACGACTGATACGTGGTCCGAGCTACCTATACGACCGAACCGCTTCATCGCACTCATCGCACTCATCGCACGGCGTCGGAATACGTGAACACCACGCGTCCGTCCGACTCAGCGGAAGCAATCGCAAGTTTTCCATCGGTGCGCTTTCGAGATAAATACACCAGTGACAAGGACTTGGTTTCGATGGTGACGCTAGGCAATCCGTTGAAAGCAGGCGTCTTGCTGTTCGTTGGGCTGAAAGATGTGTTGTATCGGCCGTGGCCAAAGGATGCAACAGGGACCGCCGTTCATCCATAGAGGATCGTCACTTACCCGACGGGTCCGGTCGATTCTCGGGCGGTGATTCTGCCGGGGTTGCCGGAGTTTGCCAAACATTCTTGAATGCCTCGCGCACTCCAGGTTCATTTCCAACGATCGCGACGGTGGGTCTGCCGGCAAAACAAGCCTTGAAGTCGGATCGAATGTCTTCTGCCGTAACTTGTGCTACAAATGTCCCATAATCATCGATTGTCGAGATGGGAAATCCAATGGCGGCGAACGACCCCATCGCTTCGGCAATGGACGAATTCGACATATAGCGCACCGAATGTTTCCTGGCCAAACGCAATTTGGTACGCACCAAATCCCGATGCTCGACCGGTGTTTTCGCAAAATCTTCGAGCGCGGTCTTGATCGTTGACAACGAATACACTAATTTCGACGAATCGACGACTCCTTCCAGCTTCAAGTGGGCCGTTCCCCCTCGACGCATCAGTGCGACGACTCGAATGCCGTAGGAAGCGCCGGCTTGGTTGCGCAAAATGTTGCTGAGCCGATCCTCCAAAAGCGCCGCCCCGAGATCATGCCGCACATCCGTCGCCTGTTGATCCGCGGGCGGTAATAAACACCCAAACATGATCTCTGCTTGCGTGGCATCCGGACGATGCGCCACTATCAGGTTTGGCTCGGACGCCTGTTTATCGTCGGGATTAATGGCCTTTGCCGGAGGAAACACTCTCGCCGCCGTCATCCAAGAGCCAAAGTGCTTCTGCACGAGCTGGTCGATGTTGGCGCGGTCGAATTCACCCACGATCACCAGTGCAGCATTGTTGGGTGCATGCGTCTCGTTCAACCAGCGCTCCACTTGTTCCGCAGTGGTATTCGCTAATTGTGCCGTCGTAAATTGCCGGCCAAACTTGCTTCCACGAAAGAGCGATTCGAGAAAATTACGTTCTGCCACCGCATTGGGGCGCATTTCGATGGCTGCAAAATACGGGACTTTCTCGCGTTGGAACGTTTGCCATGAGTTGGGTCGCACCGAAAATCGATGGGTGCTTTGGGCGAGCGAAGCCATCAAGGTATCCATGTTGCTAGAGAAACCAGTAACCGAATAACTGATCATCGCGGTCTCGAATTTTCTTTGAAATAGTGCCTCCCCAGAACGCGCAGCACCGAAAAATCCACTCGGCGTGCTCGCTACGAGACTCGCACCAAAAGCCGCTCCAAGATCGTCGGAATCCTCCACGTTTCCAAAAAAGCGCAAGTGCGCTGTAATCAAACGCAATCCAGACCGTGGGGCATAAATGACCTGAAGTCCGTTGGTGAGTGTCGCCGCCTCGAATGTTTTCGCCCCAATCCCAGCACGAATGCGAGAAAGCGTTTGCGCATCGGCATCTTTGATCAACGCCTCGTCATCGACTTCCGCAGTGCCGAAACCAAGATTCAGTGACGATTCTACTTGGCGGGTACGAGGCGTGAAAAATACCGCTCGCGCCCGTTTTCGATTGATGAACGTCTTGATGAATTCGACCGTACCGACTCGATCCTGCATTCCGAGATCGGGGAGCATTTGCGAATATCTCCGCGGATCGCCCGTACTCTGCGCCGCCGTTGCCCGCACAATTCCACGACGGATCAAGTTTTCCGCTTCGAGAACCAAGGAAACGACGGCTTGCTGCTTATGCCAAACAAAGTCGGTTTCCGTCAAACTACCCGCGGTTTGACCTTCGCGCGGCGTATCGATATGTTCGAGCACGTCGAATGCGTGGTCGACGCTTTTTTCAGGATGGAGGCCGCGCGTCAATTTCAATCGACACAGGAGCATGGTCGCTTCATTACCACGTATTACCGAGACCGACGTCTGCGCAATGTCCGAATCCCATGCGTTTAACCCCGACAATTCACCGCCAAGGATACGCGCCAGCAGTTCGGGCGGATATCCATTCGATCGAAGCTGGGATGGCAAAGACCAGCCGATCCATACCTCGGGCGTCGCTACCGCAGCCTCTTGTTGCGGGATCATCGTCGACATTTCCCCCGGAGGTTCGAGCACGTTGGGTATCCGCCGGCGAGTTTGGGTCTGGGGCATTGCTAGTGTTGTGCTTTTTTCGAGCAATTCTTTCGGCAACGAGCTCGTGATGAGTTTCCCAAGTTCCAAAAAATCGACATTGCCGGTAATTTGCAGCGTCATATTTTCGGGGCGATAATGCTCCTTGACGAACGCAGCGACATCGTCCGCCGTGAGTTTTTTGAGGCTCGCGTGCGTCCCTCCTACCGGACGCGTATACGCATGGCCCGGAGGAAATACCACTCCTTGCATGGCGCCCAAAACTTCGAGAATATAGCCCGTTTCCGCACGCTGACGCAATTCATTTCGCACCACGTCCAATTCGACGCCATACGTTTCCGAAGAAACCTGCATGACGGGATTGGTCATGCGCGAGCCTTCCAATTTCAATAATGAAGACAATGCTTGTTTCGGACCAACTTCGACATAAACAGTCTGGTCCAGGTTCGTAAATGCGTTCCATTCCGCTGCCCCAGCACCTTCCAAAAGAGCACGAAAACTCGTCGTGCCATTCGGTCGACTACGAAAAGCAAGGTGCTCGACATAATGAGCCAATCCCTCTTTTCTAGAAGGATCCTTCGCCGAACCCGCTCCGACCACGAGAACAACGGCAACCGCCTGCGTGCGTGTGTCTTGCTCGGCTATGACTTGCAAACCCGAAGGATATCGCTTCGACCAGACCGGCGCTTCAATGTCTGGCAAAACCATCTCCGCCTGCCGGACGACGTTGGTACCACCACATGCCAGTACGCACGTAGCTAGCACAAAGAGGAGAGGAAACTTGACCCATCGCGCTTGCGCGGAAAAACTATCGGCACTCACAGTCCGAGAAAGAACTACACTTCTCGGCAATGAGCAACCACAAAATCGCCACCAAGTTCAAATTTCTCCATTCGCCGGGTCGGCGCCACAACCAACGGATGCTTGCTTCGACAGAGAATTGTGCGGCGGTATCCGACAGCAATTTTGCACGATGCCGCGGATACCCGAAGGCGATCCACAAGCCAGATATCTTCGCATTCGCGTCCCGATGTGCTCATTGCCGCACGTGGGTTGATTTCGTGCAACGATTGCAGGGTTATGGGCGCCGCACAACCGAGTATCGACAAAACGAAGGGCAAGCTCCACAAAAGGCACTTAAAACCAATCAAGCGGCGCTTCATGCTCCGAGTCAAATACAAGACGCGAATATGGGTATGTTTTCTGCGCGTAAAATCATGCTCGTTTGCGAGCGCCAAACACAGGCATTCCCGCACAGTCCAGGTTCGGCGTGAATGCAAGACGGGTAAAGCCAAGCGTTACCTGCAATTCGCCGTCGCCATCACCTGGCGCATCGAAACGCATCCGACCTGGCAAGCCACCACCAGGCGCTGCGACAATTTTGAGGAACATAAGGCTGGTTTTCGGTTGCGTATCCTATTCCGTGTGTTTTCACGAAAATAACGCGAATCGCCGAATTCTCGCCGTTGATGGCTAAACTGTTGGATCTGCTGCGCGGTGTGTGCAGGACGAACCAAGCTTGCTGCTCGCGAAGTCGGGGTGCGTGCCGATCCTCGCCCTTCAGCTCCCTGCGGTCGATCGGAACGCCCAATGAAGAACTTCGGAAGCCTATTTCTCGTCGCCCTTTTGCCCCTGCTCGGATGCGGGACGTCAACCACAACAAACCCGATGGACTTGGAGATGGACTCCACACCACCGGCCGTCAGCATCACCGATCCAACCGATGGCTCCACCGGGGTGTCCACCGATACGAAGGTGCGCGCGGCATTTAGCAAAACGATGGACGCAGCGACGCTTACCGCGGCAACGTTCACTCTGACGCAAGCAGGCACGTCTGTTCCAGCGGCGGTCTCGTACGTCGGTATGACGGCGACCCTGGTGCCCAACGGCATCCTCACCGCCAACTCCCTTTTCACGGCCACAATCACGTCGGGCGCGGAAGACATTCTGGGCTACGCCCTCGTGGATGATTACGTCTGGAGTTTTACCACGACCGGCAAACCCACGATTGACGTCATTCGTCCAACGATCACGTTCGTCAATCCCGCGGAAAATGCTGCGGCCGTACCTATCAACGCCAAGATCAGTGCCATTTTCAGCGAAGCGATGGACGCGAAGACACTCAGCGCTGCGACGTTCACGCTGATGCAGGGGTCGACGCCTATCTTGGGTACCGTGAGCTACACGGATTTGATGGCGACCTTCACGCCAAAGAACACGCTCGCAAAAGGCACCGCGTTCACGGCAACCGTCATGATGGAAGCCGCGGATCTGGCTGGCAATACGCTGGCAAGTGACACCAGTTGGAGTTTTGAAACGAATCAGCTCATGGGCGAATCACCGGTCAACCTTGGGGCGGCCTCGTCCTTTGCCATTCTCGCGTTCAACACGGTGACGAACGTGATCACGGTGGGCACCATCGTCACGGGAGATCTTGGAATCTCGCCCGGTGCGGCGCTGACTGGTTTTCCGCCGGGACAGGTCATTGGGAAGATCCACGCCGGAGACCCGATTGCGGCATTCGCCAAAGCTGATTTATTCGATGCGTACAACGACGCTGCCGGACGTCCGGGCGGTGCCACCTTGCCTGCGGACATGAGTGGGCTCACGTTCACGCCAGGTCTTTACAAGAGTGCGACGTCTCTCATGCTTGCGACGGGGAACGTCAAGCTCGACGCGCAGGGCAACGCCGACGCCGTTTTCGTGTTCCAGATTGGATCTACCCTCACCACGATCGCCAACACGCATGTCATTCTTACTGGGGGCGCGAAGGCGAACAATATCTATTGGGCGGTTGGTAGTTCGGCGACGCTGGGGACGAATTCCAGCTTCAAGGGGACGATCCTGGCTGCTTCGGCCATTACGATTGCGCACGGCGCTTCGCTCGAAGGCAGGCTGCTCGCGCAGGGGGCCGCGATTACGTTGGACGAAAACTCGATTACGGTGCCCACACTCTAACATCCCGGTACGTCGTCACTCGAAAACGGCAGGTTGTCTCTATGGATACACCGAGTTCAAGCAGCAACCAGACGACGCTCGCCGGCCTGCGCAACGATTCGCTCTTTATTTCATGGCAGAGCGCACACACGAAGAGGAGAAATGCACTGCACGCCCAACGGGCAATCAGCATCCACTAGGCACGCTTCGGCATGACACACGCCGAAGTGGCAATATTCGAACGTGTTACAGTTCGCGTTACTCGAACAACCGACCGTACCCGCGTGGCAACGGCCGACGTGACACACGGAGCCTGGTGGGCAGATCGATGTGGCATTGCATGTTCCGGTCGCCGCGACTCCATAATAACATACGCTTGCGGCAGGGTTACAATATTGACCATTCGCGCAGTCCTTGGAAGTAAAACAAGGAACAGCAGGATTCGTGGGGAGATCCACCACAACGGCCCAGGCATCGGCAGCGATCGCTCCCAAGACCAGGGCGACCATTCCTGTGGAAATAGCGACATTGATCCATTTCATGAAATCCTCTCTTCCCGGGCAGCTCGGGCCCTCTCATTCACACGAGCGACGTCAATAGCGGTCCGTTGGACACTGCTCGACATCCTCACGGTAACTATAGCGGACGGATTGAGCATATGGCAGCCCTGACAACCGAGCATCTGTCATTTGACGCTTCGTGTCATCAGGAAGGCGCAGGCACTGAAGAAATTGTTTCATTTCATGTGGCTCATGTGGCCAATGGTCTTCGTGGGGCGCTCGAGCTGGCTATACTGGGATGTTTATGGTTTGGCTTTACCGCTCACGAAAACGAAGTCACGTCCGCGCAGCCTCGCGCCGTAATTGAAAACTCCTCCAGATGACGTACATCGCTGGAATCACGAGCAATGTGAGCAGCGTCAGGGACACGAGACCGCCCCACATCGGGGCTGCAATGCGCTTGGCGACGTCCGCACCAACACCCGTGCCGAGGAGCACGGGCAAAAGGCCGAAGACGTTTGTCAAAACAGTCATGAGCAACGGTCGAACCCGTTTCGATCCCGCTTCGAGCGATTGCTCGAGAAGATCTTGCATCGTGTTCAACGTTCCATTGGTGCGACCTTCATTCCAAGCGTCGTCCAGGTACACGACCATCACGCTCGCCGTTTCAGCAGCCACGCCGAGCAGCGCGATCATGCCGACCCATACCGCAATGGATGTATTGAAACCCGCGGCAAACAGCGTCCAGATCGCGCCGACCGCAGCGAAGGGCACGCCGGTCATGACGATCAGTGTCTGCGCAACCCCCTTGAAGTTGAGGTACAGAATGACAAACACGATGGCAATCGTCAAGGGTAGGACGTAAGCGAGCCGTTCGCGTACGCGCTGGAGAAACTCGAACTGCCCGGTCCACTTCAGAGTATACCCAGGCGGGATGACGACACTCTTTGCGACCGCCACTTTCGCCGCGTCCACGTAACCCCCGACGTCGTTTGTCGTGGTATCTACGTACACCCAACCCGTCAGCGAACCCATTTCGCTTTTGATCATCGGCGGCCCCATGACCACTTCGATTTTCGCGAGTTGTCCAAGTGGAACGAATGCCGCTTCCGATGCCAGCCCTGAGCCGCCCGACGGCAATGCTGCGCCACCGCCCATGGAAACGCCTCCGCCCATCGAACCCGCACCAACGAGCCCCGCGACGCCGGATGGCGATAACCCGCCTCCCATGCCCATGCCTGCTCCCCCGGGCAAAACACCGGCGCCCATTGCGGAAGCACCACCACCCAT
>JANORL010000973.1:0-4546 GCA_031415295.1 Polyangiaceae bacterium
GTACGTCCGGATGATCGGCGTGCGGCGTTCGACCGTCCGCGGTTTACGGACCGTTTGTTGTTCGGCGACCATCTTGCAGACTTGCACCGAGTACGGTTCGGTTTGCGTTTCTTCGACGTACTTGGTCGTCTGCACGGGGATCTGCTTGACGATTTCTTCGGGGACATACTTGCAGACTTGCACCGGAACTTGTTTCTCGACGCGTTCGGTCACGGTCTTGTAGGTGGTGACCGGAATCTTGCGCGTCATGATTTGCTGTTCCATGCGCATCGTTTGGACCGGGATTTGGCGGACTTGTTCTTCGGTGACCATCTTGGTGACTTGGTACGGGATCTTTTGCACGACTTCTTCGTCGACCATGCGCGTGATTTGGACGGGCACCTTGGTCACCACGATGAAGGTCGGCGGAGGATCGAGCGATAAACACATTGCCCTCTCGAGCTCGGATCGCCTTTTGGCCATCTCGAGCGGTAAGAGCATGGAACTCGAGGCGCAGGGTGCGGGAGTTTACGAGACACGTTTCGACAACCTGGGCGATTCCGCGGAAATCGTTGTGGTCTTAAGTCGCGAGGGGGTCTTCCCTCCGCCCTCGCATTCGGTGCTTGTCCCCCCGCCATTCTCGGTCGGGATGGAGACGGGTTCTGTTTCACGCGCCGCGGATCTCGTATTCACCTGGGACCCGAAACATGGCCCGATCGACCTCGTAAGCCGGGTCATGATCGATCTTTCCGGTCCGTGTATCTCCAGCGTGTCGATGGAGGCGCCCATTGACACCGATTCGATCACAATCCTAGGCGGCACGCTGAAGGAATTGGACTCGGCAATGACCGCGTCGTGCGAGGTCGAGGTCCAGATCACACGGTCCCTCGATAACGTCTCCGATCCCGACTTCCACGGTGATAGTCGCTTCGTTGCGAGTCAGGTGCGCACGGGCAAGTTCACCTCGACCAATTGAGAACGCGCTACGTTTCGATTCCATGTCGCCGTAGCAGTTTGTACATGTACGCTCGGTTCATTCCGGCGGCGCCTGCGGCATGCGCCACCTTGCCATCATGCCCGCGCAAGAGGGCCTTGAAATAACGTCGCTCGAAATCTGCAATGGCCCGCTCCCGCTCCGACGCATACGGCGCATTCGGGTCCACGACAAAACCTTCATCGGTCGTTTCGGGCTCCGTTTCAGCCTCCATCGTTGGTTCTAGGGTCCGGAGAATCAAGCATCGTTCAATGTAATTGCGCAGCTCCCGTACATTACCGGTCCACGCAGCATTTCGAATCTGCGCCATGAATTCGGGGGTACGGAGCTGGTCCGCCGCCTCTTTCGGCGCTCGCAACGACACAATGATTTCCTCGGCAATGGCGGGAATGTCTTCAGGCCGTTGACGTAATGGAGGCATGCCGATCGTTATGACAGCGAGCCGAAAATAAAGATCGGCGCGGAACCGGCCAAGGTTGACGTCCGCACGAAGATCGCGGTTTGTTGCGGCAATGACGCGCACATTGACCGGTCGGTACGTATTCGCTCCAACGCGGCGAATTTCACGCGCCTCAAGCGCTCGCAAGAGCTTGGGTTGTAGATCAATGCCGAGTTCCCCAACTTCGTCGAGAAATAACGTGCCCCCCGACGCTTCTTCGAATGCCCCGATGCGTTTGTCCGTCGCGCCAGTAAACGAGCCTTTTTCGTGCCCAAAGAGTTCACTTTCGAGCAGATTGCCGTGGATGGCTCCGCAATCGACGACGATGAAGGGCTCATTGCTTCGAGCGCTTTTTTTATGGATTGAATGCGCGGCCTGGCTCTTGCCGGTGCCGGTTTCGCCTTCGAGCAGCACGGTGGCGTCGCTTTCGGCTGCACGCGCGAACATTGCAAAAGCCGCGCGCATGGCGGGCGAGACGCCCGTGAGGGAGCCGAATCGAGTCTCGTCGGAGAGCGGCAGCCGGTTTGTCTCGCTGCTGAGCTCGAATCGAACGACGGTTTTGCCCAGGCGAATGAGGCTGCCTACGCGGACGAACGCATCGAGCACCGCGACGCCGTCCACCACGGTACCATTGCGACTTTTCAAGTCGCGGACACGAACGCCGCTTTCGTCAACGAGAATCTCGCAATGAAACCGCGAGACGGTGGGGTCGTCGACGACGAGGTCGTTGCGAACGTGTGAACCGATCGAGCAACGGTCGGTCGTGGATTGCCAGGTGACGCCACGCGAGGGCCCTTCGACGACGGTGAGGCGAAAGCGTCGGACGGTGCCTTTGACGGCGGGGCGCGGCTCGGCGTACGCCACGGTCTCGGCGCTTGGTCTCCCGTGGTCTGCGGCACCGTCGTGCTTCGCGTCAATCTTGCGGTCTCCGGTGGACATGGCGGCGACCGTACCACCGAACGTTGCGGTTGACTACGAGTTTTTAACTTGGCGTCTTGTCAACAGCCCCGGGTTCCGCGTAGTGTGCACGTGCGTATCGAGCGCCTCGCTCGACACGTACCGCCATGGACCACGATCGCTCGAATACAAGACAAACCCTCGCCGCTTTTGCCGATACGCTCGCTGGAACCGCCGCCGATCATACCTACCGGCCGCAGGAGCTCGATGGCGCATCCGCACCCATGATGGCGGCGCATTTGCCACGCGCGACGATGGCGTTCGTGCCGGGGAGCTCCTCCGAGGACACAGCTTTCTTTTTGGCGCAAGCAAACGCGGTACCGACGACAGGTCCTGCGGAGAGCGACGGCGAAGCATTCGATATCGTCGAGGTCATCGGGCGCGGTGGTATGGGTGAAGTTTGGCGGGCCATACAACGCTCGCTCGGGCGGGAGATTGCGCTCAAATGGCTTTCGCTCGACAATGCAGCGGCCACCTCGTATTTTCTCTCCGAAGCGCGTGTGACGGCCCGTTTGTCGCACGCGAACATCGTCCCGGTGCATGCGCTTGGCCGGGCGCCGGACGGGCGGCTTATGCTCGCCATGAAGCTCGTCGAAGGTCAAAGCTGGGCGGATGTATTGCAGAAAGACCGCAACATCGAACGGCATCTGCAAGTTTTCCTCAGCGTGTGTAATGGCGTCGCATTTGCCCACGCCAAGGGTTTTTTGCACCGCGATTTGAAACCCGCGAATGTCATGGTGGGCGAATTTGGCCAGGTGTTCGTCGTGGATTGGGGTCTTGCCGTGGGGCTCGATCGGCGCACGTGTGACGAAAGCGGCATTCTGCATGCCCATGACGTGCGCAGCCCCGCGGGAACGCCGACGTACATGGCTCCGGAGCTTGCGCTTGGGGACGGAGAAGCTCAAGGCCCAGCAACCGACGTGTATTTGCTTGGAGCGTGTTTGCATGAAATCATCACGGGCGCGCCGCCTCATACCGGTGCGGACGTTCGTGAAGTGCTCGAAAGGGCGGTCGAAAGTGCTCCGCTGCATTACCCTGAGGATACACATCGCGAGCTGGTCGAAATCTGCGCACGAGCCATGGCGAAAACTCCGGCGGATCGATATCCCGACGTGCCGGCATTACGAGCCGCCGTGGAAACGTTTTTATCGCACGAGGCAGCGCGAGAAATCACGCAAAAGGGTGAACGTGCAGCGCAGCGACTCGAAGAGCTCATGGCATCGTTTGGCGCAGTGGACGGGGATCGAGCGGAGGCGGAGCGAGCGTTGCACAATGTTTTTACCGAAGCACGATTCGCTTTTGAATTGGCGCTCGAAAGCTGGCCCGAGAACGAGCAAGCGCGCGAGGGTTTGTCGGGGGTATTGCGATCGATGTTGGTGCATGCGATCAACACGGAGGAAGTGGCGCTCGGATCGCGTCTTGCGGTCGAGGTGGACGATCCGGATTTGCGGGCGAAATTGGAAGTATTGCGCGCGAAGATTGCCGCTCGGGAAAACGAGTTTTCGTGGCTGAAGGAGCACGTCGAATTGCTCGACGACGCGCGAGTGGCCAAACCGCTTGGAAATGTGTTTGTCGTGGCGGGTATCACAGGTGCGTTGGCAACGATTCCGACGCGAATAGCGCTGGACCAAGGAGCAGCGGCAGCGGCGCTACCGATTACGATCTTGTGGTTGTCGTTTGCCATCATCACGTGTGTTTATGCGTTGTTCGTGCTTCGGCGGGCGAAAAAGAGCCTCGTATCGCCGCGCGTTGGATTCATGTGGGCGGCGGTGGGGGCGAGTTGCTTGCTTGGGGGCGCGATTTCCATCATGCAAGGCAATGCCCCGTTCAAGAATGGTGCATATACGGTCTTGATGCTGTCGATTGGTTTCGTGTCGCATGCCATGCAGACGCGGCGGTGGTTCTTGTTTCCGGCCGCGACAATGTTTGCAGGTGCGATCGTCATGGGTTTCTTTCCCGACCGGCGCCTCGAGATCTTCGGCACGATTTGGCTGCTTTCCTTAATGGGCGTCGGACTCTTGCTGCGACGAACCTCGAGCGAATGAGCAGGCCATGCGGCTTTGGAGGCCCATCACGAGCTCGTAGGTTCCGGCGGTAAGTCCAGCCGCAGCTGGGAGGACGAAAAAAATGCCCCAGAATCTGACCAAAATCGACAGGATGGCCAACACCCCCCCCAA